>CAXBJE010000046.1:0-12614 GCA_963975525.1 uncultured Owenweeksia sp.
TACCAGTTTTCGGGAAAGAACCTCTTTATCACCTGCTAGAACCTTTAGTACATAGGTGCCGGCACTAAGGGGCCCAAGGTTAAAGTAGAGTTCATTTTTGCCCGCCTTTCCCGGCTGATCTACAATTTTAGCAACCATGCCGCCCTTAATATCATAAATGTATGCCTCCACTTGCTGGTCAGTTCCAAGTTCAAACTGTACCACCATATCGGTTACAAAAGGGTTGGGGTAAACTCCGTTATCATTTGTAGTTACCAGCGTTTTAGTAGTTACCTCAGATGAATAAGAACAGCCGCGAGCATCAGTAACTGTGTACTTTATCACATCACCATCACAAATGCTATCAAATGTATTATTGGCAGTCATGGCCGAGCCATTAAAGCTAAACATGTAAGGTTCCACACCTCCGGAGGCTAATAGTTCAATTTGTCCCTTGCAATAGATGCTTTTGTTGCCGGCCAACTCTGTTGCTACCACAACTATTTTATTAGAGTCGGGGCTCGATATTTCATTTATCCATGTAGCATTGCGATTGCCTGCACTTCCAAAATAACCTGCGGTCCATACTTTTCCTGGTTCATTAAATTTTGGCTGTATGCCGAAGTAATCTCCCCAGCGTTCATAACTATCAGAGTGTCTGTTGGTATAATCTTCACCTTCCTTTATCCGAACAAATTCGGAGTACGAACCGTCATTGCCGTAATAAATGGCACCAACTCCCGGAAAGTCGGTTGGAGAGGTATAGAGCATCCCGATCATGGTTTCTGTATCGCAAAATTCATTTCCTGTAAAGGCAATGTTCGGGTAGCCAAAATCCAGTGAGTCATCACCATAAATATTTCCGGTAATGCTTTGGTTTGGCATAGTTGGGTTTTGGATGGTGCCGTGGTAAATGGCCGCCAGTCCTGTAGCCGGGTTCATGGTGGTAGAAACATATTGTATCCAGTCATCATTGGTAATAGCACCCAATACACGACCATCGTTGGTTTGCAATCCTTTGGTGGGGTCGTTCAGGTCTGTATCCTGTTGGCGTCCATTGGGCGGAACTCCATAGTTGGGGGTGGTTTTCGCCATGGTCACTATGAGGGAGTCATTCTCCAGCTTCATCACAAAAATGGTGTCGTTGGTAATATCAAAATTACGATTGGATAGGAAATACTGAGAATTTGTGGAGCTTCCAATTCCCCTTACGGGATGGATGTTTCGGGTATACTTTCCATTAAACTTTACCTGGGCGTAAAGTGCGGTAGTCATATTGGTATCATTATTATAACCTGCGGCTTTATCCATTTCCCAAATTACCGAACCATCAAAACCTATTTGCCACGAAACCCCTGGTACTATCAGGTTTCCGGTCACATAAAATTTATCATTGGTAATATTAATAGCTGGAAAGTCCGTCCATCTGTTGTTGTTTAATGGATTCCCCGGAAGGGTGTACACATTCCATCCATCAACAGGGTTATTGGTTTTAGAAAAACAAACGATAATTCTACTGGTGGCCGGGGCATTATTCTTTAAGAATACCAGAATAAATCGATCAGCTTTTTCATCATAAATAAGCTTTGGGTCATAAAAATTATCCGAAAGTGTTCCTTTGGCTATGGAGCCCAATGAAATTACATCAGTAGAAAATAAGGTGCTATCTCCATTAAGGTCATGCGCCCAGATAACGCTGTTAATGCCCGCCAGCACAATGCCACCGTTGGAAACTGCCAAAGCATTGTCACATGGAATTCCCCCTATGTAGTTTATTACAGTACCATTAAAAAGTCTTCTGGTTAAAGGAAATCCACTTCCAACTGCAGGCTGGGCGGTGGTCTTCTTCTTTGTTCCGGCCTTGGCCTCGCTTTTCAGCGGAAACTGTTTACGGCTTTCAATTTTCTGCCTCATTAAAAATGAGCGATAACCATCACCATCAGGAGCTGGCGCTTCCAGGTTTCTCAATACTGCGTTAAAACCTTCTTTTATATCAGATGCTTCAAACGAATGAGACCGCTCAATCTTTACATCAGTCTTTTTGTAAGTAGTCTGTGCAAAGATGGAAGTGGAGGCAATGCAAATTAGTATTACCAGAGAAGGGAATTTAATCATAGGGCGGGACTTTGGTCAAAGATAAAGAGAACAGGGCTTTGGTAGAAATTAGAGATTTACAATTTAAGTGTTAAAAAAAAAAATCAGCTGAAAGGGCTAGCAAGGTGATTACGAGAATTTTACGGTAGTACAATCTTTACATCTAGTTGTTGAGTTGGCTGAGTAAATGGATGTTTTAGGTAAAAAAGGATAGCGTAATAGATTGAAATAAAGTATTTTAAAGTTTTTTCGCATCGAAATAGAATGAGTATCTAACTTTTTATGCTACTTTGCGCCCTCAAGGGGTTATTAATTAATGCTTTACATTCATGAAAAATCTGTATTCAGGTGTTTTCATTTCGGCATTGATGGTGGTAGTTTTTATTTTAATATCAGGTTAGCACTGATCAAAACATTACCATCCTTGCTTGAACGTAACGCTAACTTTTCTACTTAAATCAAAAGCTAGCAACGTTAACAACAATTGAATCCGCTAAGCACCACGCTTAGCGGATTTTTTTTTTGGAAATATGTTTCGGTAAGGCTGCTCCTTCTTTTCTATCTTGGTGCTCTTAACTCGTCCCTATGAAAATTACCAGGATTCTCCCCCTAATCATTGTTTTGTTCATTGTTTCCTGTAAAGAGAAACCCAAAAAAATACCTCCATTCAATCAAAGCTATTCCGCTTATATCACAGCTTTTACCAGCGGTATAGTTTCAAAAAAAACTACAGTAAGAGTGAGTTTTACAAGGGCTATTGGTGATTCTACCAATGCTCTGGCCGAAGAAGTTTTGGTTTTTGATCCGGAAATTGAAGGTAAACTCTCCATACTAGATCAAAATACCATTGAGTTTATCCCGGCCGATGATTTGGAGCCAGGGCGGGTTTATACTGCAAAATTGAAGTTGAATCAATTGATGGAAGTTCCTGATTCTTTGAAGGACTTTGAATTTGGTTTTCAGGTTTTGCGGCCGGATTTTGAATGGGGTAGCCTGGAGTTATTGGCTACACCTGAGTCTCAAATGGACTGGTATAAACTTAGGGGAACCATAATTTCTGCCGATGAAGAGGATTTTGAAGATCTGCAAAATCTTATTGAAGCAAAAGTTGAGGGTAAATCACAAAAAGTAACATGGCAGGTTGGCGATCATCACCTGCAATATGTATTTGAAATAGATAGTATTAAGAGGAAAGAAAAGGCTCGTGAAATAGCGCTACAGGTAAACAAAGATGTAAAGGGTACAAAACGCCTGGAAAGCCGAAAAGTGGAGTTGCCGGCTTTGGGTGATTTTAAATTTTTGGATTACTCCATGCAGCGTAGTCCTGCTAATCATATACGTCTAAGCTTTTCTGACCCGATTGATCAAAGTCAGGATTTAAGCGGACTTATAACCCTTAAGGGAGTGGATAAACTTCGCTTTGAAATAGAAAATACAGCCATTTTGGTATTTCCAGAAAATGAAACCTACGGTACCAAACAGCTGGATATTTTTCCGGGAATCAAAAATATTTTGGGCTATAAGTTTAAAGATCATAAGTCTTTACCGCTTGAGTTTAAAAATGAAAAGCCACAGGTAAAGATTATTGGAAACGGAAACATTATTCCGGTAAACGAAAAGTTGTTGTTGCCATTTCAGGCGATAAGCCTAAATGCGGTAGATGTAAAAGTGGTGAAGATTCCGGAAGGGAATATTTTGCAGTTTTTGCAAAACAATAGTTACAATGGCGAAAGTGAACTGTACCGGGTTGGAGAAGTAGTTGCCACTCAAAAAATTGATCTAAAAGCCAAGGGAAGTCTTAAACAGTGGAATACCTATTCAGTGGATATTTCCAATTTGGTGAAACCTGAGGCTGGCGCCATTTACCGTGTTTACCTGAGTTTTACGAAGGATTACAGCATTTATGAATGTGTAGAAGTAGAGCGTGAGCCGGGTGATGGGGGTGAAGATTATGACTACTATGAGGACGAGTATTGGTATTATGATGACTACTATTATTATGATAACAGCGACTATTCTGCCTTTAACAGGGATGATTATTACTTTACTTATCCGCGAGGATATCGCTGGAAAGAAAGAGAGAACCCATGCCATGTATCCTATTACCACAGCGACAGGTTTGTAACAAGAAACCTCTTGGCCACTAACCTTGGTGTAATTATAAAGAGCACTCAAGCCGATGAGCTTGACTTTACTGTTACCGATATGGTGAAGAACACTCCGGTGAGTGGTGCAGAAATTACACTTTACAATTATCAGGGGCGTAAACTCAGTGATACCAAAACCGATGGAGATGGATGGGCAAGAATCACCAAAACCGGACGACCCTATTTTGCTGTAGCCACTAAGGATGGTCAAAAAACATATTTAAAGATTCAGGATGGGGAGGCACTTTCGCTGAGCAATTTTGATGTGGGTGGCAGTAGCGTAAAAGATGGCCTCAAAGGATTTATTTATAGCGAGCGTGGGGTTTGGCGTCCTGGCGATACCATTTTTCTTGGGTTTATTCTGGAGGATGAGACCAACCGTTTGCCGGAAGGGCACCCCATTAACTTTAAGCTTACCGACCCTCGAGGAATGATGGTGGATCAGCAAGTGAAGTATAAAGGGGCGGAGAGAATTTATCGATTTACTACAGGTACGGTTGGTTCGGCTGTAACGGGCAGCTATACCGCGCATGTAAGGGTGGGTGATCGAACTTTTGATTACCGTGTAAGAGTGGAAACAGTAAAGCCCAATCGACTAAAAGTGGACTTGGATTTTGCAAAGGAAATTCTGGAAGCCGATGGAGAAAAAGCAAAGGCTTCCCTTGCGGTGAATTGGCTCACGGGTATTCCTGCAACCAACTCTAAGGTTAATATCACAGCAAATATTTCCAGTGATTGGCGGCCCTTTGAAAAATATGGCAATTACATATTTAATGATCCTGTAAAGCAGTTTGACGCTATTGAAAAAGAAGTGTTTGATGGTGCAGTAAATGCTGAAGGTAAAGCTCAGATTGATCTGGATTTAGGTAACCTCAATAACGCACCGGGTATGCTTAAAGCACGATTTGTTGCTAAGGCCTTTGAAGGTGGTGGCGATTTCAGTACCGAGTATCTGGATAAGAAAATTGCGCCTTATGATAAATTTATCGGGCTACAGATGCCAAAGCCTGAGCGGAGCTATTTTATGGAAACCGATCAGGACTATAACCTGAAAATAAAGACAGTTGATGCACAGGGAAAGCCTATCAGCATGAAAAACCTGGAGGTTAAAATTTATAAAATTGAGTGGCACTGGTGGTATAACTCTGAAAGGGAAAATCTGGCCCGTTTTGTAAATAATGAAATTACCCACCTGGTGAGTAAGGGCAAGGTAAGTACCGTTAATGGCGATGGTACCTATAAAATGAGAATCAACTACCCGAATTGGGGGCGCTTTTTAATTAGGGTAACAAGCCCTGAGGGTGGCCATAGCACTGGCCAGGTAACTTATTTTGATTGGCCAAGTACCCGCCAGGGTGAGCGGCCAGAGTTGGCAGGAGCTACCATGCTGAGTTTTTCAACTGAAAAGGAAAAGTATAAGATAGGTGATGAAATAGTGGCCAAAATACCGGTAAGTGAAAATTCACGGATGTTGATTACTGTTGAAAGCGGAACAGGAATTTTGAGCAAAGAATGGGTGACTACCAAAGGCGATGTTTTTGAATATAAAGTAAAAGCCACGGCCGCCATGGCTCCCAATATTTACATCAGCGCCAGCTTACTACAGCCACATGCCCAAACTACTAATGACAGGCCCATAAGGCTTTATGGCGTCATCCCCGTGGAGGTATATGACCCGGAAACTGGATTGCAACCTGTTATTTCTACTAAAGAAGTTTGGCGACCTGAAACGAAAGTTTTGGTTAAGGTTTCGGAAAAGAATAAACGCGAAATGACATACACACTGGCCGTGGTAGATGATGGTTTATTAAACCTTACCCGCTTCAAAACCCCTGATCCATGGAATCATTTTTACGCCAAGGAAGCGCTGGGTGTAAAAACCTGGGATATGTACAATGATGTGCTCGGTGCCTTTGGTGGCAGGCTGGAACAGGTGTTTGCCATTGGTGGTGATGAGGCTTTGAATGCCGCTGAAAAAAGCAATATGAATCGCTTCGTGCCCATGGTTCGCTTTATTGGGCCGTTTACACTTAAAGCTGGTAAAACGGCAAATCACGAAATATCGGTACCCAATTATGTTGGCTCTGCCCGAATAATGGTTGTGGCCGCTGATGCTAAAAATGCCTATGGCAATGCTGAGAAATCGGTTAAAGTAAGGAAGCCGCTGATGGTGCTTACTTCCCTGCCAAGGTTATTGAGTCCGGGCGATGAGGTTACCCTTCCGGTAACCGTGTTTGCCATGGAAGATCAGGTGCGTAATGTTTCGCTAACGCTTAAAACCACAGGCGATGTGAATATTGTTGGCGAATCTTCAAAGAAAGTACGGTTTACCAAAAATGGGGAGCAGGTAATTGACTTTAAGCTAAAAGTGCCTGAAGTACGCGGTAAAGCAACCGTTAGAATTGAGGCATCAAGTGGAAAGGAAAAAGCCTATGATGAGGTAAATCTGAGGGTGCGATTACCCAATGCACCTGTGCAGGAAGGTTTTTCATTTAGCCTGCAACCGGGCATGGATACCACGATAGCCTATAATCCCATTGGTGTACCCGAGAGTAACACCCTCACGATTGAGGCTTCAACAATCCCAACTATTAATCTAAATCAGCACCTCCATTATCTGTTTGGATACCCGTATGGTTGTACCGAGCAGACTGTTTCCGTGGCGTTTCCTCTTCTTTACCTAGAGGACATTATGGATTTGACTGCCAACATGAAATCGGTAAGAAAGCAAAATGTGAATATTGCTTTGGCTAAGATTTATGAACGCCAGCACCCTAGCGGAGAAATTGGCTATTGGCCTAACTCACACCGGTATTATCACAACTATTACGTTACCAGTTATGCCGGGCATTTTTTAATGGAGGCAGAGCGTAAAGGGTTTCAAATAACTAATGGAGTACTGGATCGTTGGAAGAAATTTCAGCAAAATGCTGCACGTAACTGGAAACCGATTTATTACAACAATACGCTAAGTAATGAGCTGGAGCAGTCTTACAGATTGTACACCCTTGCCCTACATAAAAGTGCTGAGGTGGGCGCTATGAACAGGATGCGCGAACTCAATTACTTACGAGCTCCGGCTCTTTGGCAACTGGCTTCATGCTATATGTTAATAGGGCAAAAAGAGGAAGCAGCGAAGTTGGCCCAGCGCGCTATTGATGCAGATTTCCGTGAATCGTATGGCTATAGCTATTTTGGGAATAGCCTGCGTAATAAGTCAATTTCGCTTATGGTGCTTAACGACTTGGGTAGAAAAACAGAGGCATTGAAATTAGGCCGGGAAGTGGCCAAACAGCTAAATGAGAGAAGTGGCTGGTACACTACACATGATTTGGCCTTTGGGCTAATGTCTATCATTCAGACCTATGGTGAATACGCTAAAAAGGCAGGCGATTTAAAATGGAGTTATAAAGCGGGAGCAGAGGAGTTCAATGGGGTAACCAAAGGTACATTCCAGACCTATGAGGTAAGTAAAAATGAGGACAAGGACTTTGTTTATACTGTAACCAACAGGAGTGACGTCCCCATGAACTACAGTGTGAGCGCCTCCGGGATACCAATCAAATATGATCTTCCGGCACTTTCTTCTTTCCTTTCGGTGAATGTTAAATACATGTTGCCCAATGGCAAATCAATTGACGAAACCAAAATTAAGCAGGGTCAGGATTTTGTGGCGGAGGTTACCGTTAGCCGTTTTGGAAATGCTAAGGGGTATGAGAATATGGCACTTACTCAATACTTCCCAACGGGTTGGGAAATACTCAATACGCGCCTATTAGAGATTCCTGAAACTGATGAGGGCTATTATGATTATAAGGATATCCGGGATGATAGGGTTTATACGTATTTCAACTTAAGCCATAGGACTTCCGTAACCTACAAGGTGCGACTCAATGCCACGTATGCCGGGCGTTATTATCTGCCACCAGTAGAGGTTGAGGATATGTATAACAATGACATTAAATCAAGGGCTGTTGGTAAATGGGTTGAGGTTGTGCGATAGTCGGGAGTAAGGAATTGGCGGATTAAGATTTTGATAACTTTTAGAAGGTTTGTAAATCCGCGAGAACATGGGTGCTTAGGAATAGTTGAATAAAAAACCAGATAATGGAGATTTTACTGATTGCAATTTTGATTTTTGTTTTTTGGCTAGGTATATTCCAGATGCTAAAGAATATAAAAAAGATGCTATTCTTTAAAATCAATATTTCAATTTTGATTAGTTATACCCTGTATTTTGCTATTATGAATAAGCATTGGGATGATAAGGGGTTTGGGGCAGCACTCTTTTTTTCATACGCCATAGTAAGCCACACAATCATTTTGTTTTTGATTTCAATCTTCTTGCTTTCTATTTATAAAGAATGAAGGGAGTGTTTCTTTGACGGCTTCTTTTAGTTAAACCAGTTAACTGAGATTCGTTCCGAGAGTGGTGTAAGAAGCTGGTTTTATTTATTACCCTAAACCCAATACATACATTTATTATGCATGTGGAATTGGTTGTAATTGAAACGGAGTGAAAACTAACTTTTGCGGATGTTGGATGCCCTTCGACTATCAGGGTGACAAAGGATAGGTTTAAATGAAAGTACTAGATCAATGAATGCTCTCTGCGGAACTCTGCGCACTTCGCGTCTCTGCGGTAAGTAAATTACATCAACGCAGGCACGCAGAAACCGCTGAGTATCGAAGGGTGAAAAACATGAAACAAAAAAGGAAAATACTACTGCTAACCTTATTCCTGGTCCTTGGCCTGTGGTATTATTTTCTTTTGCCCAACAAACTTTTTGATGCTTCCTACTCAACAGTAGTATTGGCGGAAAACGGCCAATTAATGGGAGCTCGAATTGCGAAAGACGAACAATGGCGATTTCCGGTTGCCGACTCCTTACCAGAAAAATTTACAAAGGCCATTATTACCAAGGAGGATAAATACTTCCAATATCATTTGGGCGTAAATCCGGTTTCACTATTTAGGGCATTGTGGCTCAATATTAAAGAAGGAAAAGTGGTAAGTGGTGCCAGTACACTTAGCATGCAGGTGATTCGCTTAAGCCGGGGAAACCCACCCCGTACGGTTTTGGAAAAACTCTATGAAATTATTCTGGCAACACGCTTGGAGTTAGGCTACAGCAAAAAAGAGATTCTAAATCTTTATGCCAGCCATGCCCCTTTCGGGGGAAATGTAGTTGGTTTTGAAGCGGCATCGTGGCGGTATTTTAATCGTAGTCCTGAGAACTTGAGTTGGTCTGAATGTGCCACACTGGCTGTGTTGCCCAATGCACCTGGGCTAATCCACCCTGGCCGAAATCGCTCTTCTCTGTTAAAAAAGCGGGATGAGCTTTTGCAGGAACTTTTGATTGAAGGCGAAATTGATGATGATACTTATACATTGGCGTTGTTGGAATCTATTCCTAATGAACCGGCCGACCTACCTCAATTAGCTCCACATCTTACAGCGCATCTCGATTTACAACAAAGTGGTCTTCGGCATTTTACCAGTTTGGATGCCGCTTTACAGGAAAGAGCCCAGCAAATTGTGGATGGACATCTACACGAACTAAAATCCAATCACATCAATAATGGTGCGCTCTTATTAATTGAAAATAAGACCGGAGAGGTAAAGGCCTATGTTGGTAATGTGAGTGCCGGTAAGGATTTTTACAATGATATGCTCCGTGCCCCTCGGAGTTCAGGCAGTATTCTCAAACCCTTTTTATATGCATCGATGTTAAGTTCGGGCGACTTATTGCCAACTCAGCTTGTGGCTGATGTACCTACATTTTTAGGAGGTTTTCGTCCACAAAATTTTGTGAATGAATTTGACGGTGCCGTTCATGCTGATGTGGCTTTAGCACGTTCCTTAAATATCCCGGCAGTGCTGCAATTAAAGGATTTTGGCATAGAACGTTTTCTGCGAAAGCTGCAGCAGTTTGGCTTTTCTACTATGAGTCGTTCGGCAGATCATTATGGATTGTCATTGGTGTTGGGTGGAGCTGAGGTTACCGCCTGGGATTTAGGCAGGGCCTATTATCACATGGCTGCCAGCCTAAATAATTATCCCGCTACAGCGGAAGGAGATGAGGTGGTTATACCGGAAATACATACAGAGGGAAAATCAGTTCCCTTGGCTAAAATCCCAGTTGATGAAGGTTCGGTTTATGAAACCTTTAATGTGCTTACCACGCTCAATCGCCCTGATTCAGAGATGGGTTGGCAAAAGTTTGGCAACTCAAATATTGCATGGAAAACAGGCACCAGCTTTGGCTTTCGCGATGCATGGGCAGTAGGGGTTACCCCCGAATATACTTGTGTGGTTTGGGTTGGTAATGCTAATGGCGAAGGTCGCCCGGGATTGATTGGTGCGCAGGCGGCCGGCCCTGTACTATTTAATTTTATGAATGCTTTGCCCCAGGCTGGTTGGTTTGAGACCCCTTGGGATAACCTCACTGAAAAGGAGATTTGTAAAACCTCGGGAATGTTGGCTGGCCGTGATTGCCCTGATATTGAGTTGAAACATATCCCCACAAGTACTAAGATGGCAGGGGTTTGTGCTTACCACAAAACAATACATACTAACGAAGCAAAAAATTATCAGGTCTCCTTAAACTGTGCTTCTGATGGCGATATACAAGTAAATCAATGGTTTGTGTTGCCACCTGCACAAGCCTGGTTTTACGCCAAAAAACACCCGGAGTATCAACAATTACCGCCCTGGAAGCCCGGTTGCGGGTATGAAAGTCAGCAATTAGTTGATGTTATTTATCCCAGGCAAAATGGGCGCATTTTTATCCCCAGAGAATTGAGTGGGCAAAGCAGTAAAGTGGTGGTTGAGGTGGCTCATCAGCAATCTGAGGAAAAACTGTTTTGGCATCTTAACGGGAAGTATTTAGGAGAGACCCAAACATTTCATCAAATGGCCCTCAACCTTGAAAAGGGGGAGTATGATTTATTGGTAGAGGATGGCAATGGTAATTTGGCAAAAAGGCGGTTTAGTGTGGTAGAGCGGGATTGAGAAAAGAATCCTGAGGCCACAACTATTGACCTCAGGACTTTTTAAAATGGTATCCACGTATTTGAGTTTATAGGCTTAGCGACTATAAAGAATTTCAGTCAAAAACATATACTAAAGAAAGCAGTATGGCATTGAGGTTAATGTCCGTGGTCCATTCTTGAATATCATAAGAAGCCACTACCTGATTGTTGGAACTATTTCGTCCATTGCCAAAGTAGTAGGTGTAGCTAGGCAAAAACTCTAACCCTGCTAAAAAATTTGGTGAAAACTGATAATTAAAACCCAGCACTAGATTAGTACCTGCACCGTACACTATATCTTCACTGAGGCGGTTGTTAGGAAACGGCACGTTTCTCATGTCTTTATATTCTGAGTAGTTTTTCCTAAAGCTTCCTCTAAGGTCAAGTCCATATCTGAATGTAAGTTTTTCATTAATAGGTTTACGCCACTCACGACCTGCAGCCAATCTGATTTGAGTGCTTGAGGAGCTATTCTCCAAACTGTCGTAAGTACGCTTGGATGAATTTGCCAAACCGAGTACCGTGTTAAACCGCCAAAGAGCAGCATCGTTGCCAGCGCGATAAGAAAAACCAAAACTATTTAGTCCCGAAAAAGTAATGGCCAGCTCTTTGCGCTGGGCGTCCATGCCTGTGGTTAAAAGCAAACAGGTAATTGCCGATAGCATAATTTTTTTCATAGTAGCAGATTTTCAGTTGATAAAAACCTCGCTTTTGCAAGGATTAAGCCACATAATATTTCTTTTTCAAAAGTGCTGATATATTTGGGTTTCAGGAGTAGTCAACGGTAATTTGCGGCATGGAAAAAAAGATAAACTCCCTTAGAAGATTCAGAAAAGTAAGCATAGCCGAAGGGGTCTCCTTTCTGCTTTTACTGTTTATAGCTATGCCATTAAAGTACTTCGCAGATTCGCCTGCAATGGTGAAATATGTTGGATGGGCCCACGGAGTATTGTTTGTTGCCTACCTTATAGTTGGACTCCAAACAGCAATTGTATGTAAGTGGAGTATTGGCCGAGTAGCCTTAGGGGTGATTGCTTCAGTATTGCCTTTTGGGCCTTTTGTTTTTGAGAAAAGTGTGAAGAGAGAGGAGATGGATTTAATAAGTCAAGCGGCTAATTAAAAAATCTTAGCACTATTAGGGAGTTGCGCAGGGAAATGAAAACATCTGCCATATTCCGTTTTGCTTTTCTAAATACACCTCACACTCAGAGCTAAATCCGTTGTATGTGCCACGGCTCACATTAACTAAGGCCTGGGTGGAGTCTGTGTTGTAGCCTGGTAGGCTCACTCCCATAAAACGTGGTGCGTTCCAGTCATCTAAATTTAGAGTGGCACCTATACAATTAAAATGTTCTCTGG
>CAXBJE010000047.1:0-12400 GCA_963975525.1 uncultured Owenweeksia sp.
ACTTCCAGAATAGCCCCCGTAACCAAAATTTCCTCTAACGAGTATTATGTAAATACCGATTGCTATTTCAGCCTCAATAGGTTGGATAGCTGCCTGCGGGCAGAGTTTGCAGCGCGCGATTTGGATATGGCATTTTCCTATACGGTAGTAGAGCCCAAAGCCAATATGGTGTTGCTGGGCAATACCCTTACGGGAGTTGGGGATACCACAGCAATTGCCTGTAAAGCACGTGATGATGAAAAAGCAAATGTTGATTTCAAGATTCTCCTGGATAATAAAACCACTTATTTGTTGAGTTCTATGGGTATTTGGATGTACTCCTCCTTAACCCTGTTGGTGATTTTGGCGGTGTTTACCTTTATTATGGTGTCCATTATTAAAGGCAAAAAGCTGGCCTTGCTCAAAAAGGATTTTGTGAATAACATGACTCACGAATTGAAGACCCCTATTGCGAATATTTCCGTGGCTTCAGATGCTATCCGAACTACAAATATGGATCCCGAAAGGCTAAGGAAGTATGCTGATATTATTTATGCCGAAAACGACAGGCTTCATCATTTGGTAGACCGGGTACTTCAGATTTCGGCTATGGAGAAGGAAAACGATACGCTTACACTGGAAGAAGTGAACCTTCACGAAATAGTGGAAAATGTGGTAGAAAGCTTTGAGCCGCTTATGCAGCAAAGGCAAGGCAGCATTACCAAGGCGCTGCAAGCCCAGCGGTTTACACTTCTGGCGGATAAAGAACATCTATCCAACGTGATTTACAATTTGATTGAAAATGCTGTAAAGTATTCAGGTGACAAACCTGAGATTACATTACGCACCAGCAGCAACGGCAAAGGGATTAGTCTGGAAGTGGAAGACAAAGGCATTGGCATGAGTAAAGACAGCCAGGACAAAATATTTGAGAAGTTTTTCAGGGCCGAAACCGGTAACCTCCACAACACCAAAGGCTACGGGCTGGGCTTAAGCTATGTAAAACTGATAGTGGAGAAGTTAGGTGGTCTTATCACGTTTAACAGCACCGAAGGGATGGGAAGTACTTTTAGGATATTTCTGCCGGCATAGTATTATTCGTAAAATTGTTTGCTGAGGCTTTCCCCTCCTTGGATAAGGAGGGGTTAGGGGTGGTTTGAATAACTTAGCTTGATAGGATGGCAATACACAACCGGAAATACCTAAAAGCAATTAGAAAAGAATTGCGAACAAACCTGACACCTTCTGAAGCACGCCTTTGGAAAGCTCTAAAGAATAGCCAGATTGATGGGCGAAAATTCAGAAGGCAGCATAGTATTGGAGACTATGTGGTGGATTTTTATTGCCCAAGTGAGAAATTGGTAATTGAGGTAGATGGGGCTCATCATTTTACACCGTCTGGTGAGATGGTAGATAGGATTAGGGATAAGTATCTGGCAGAATTAAATATCAGGGTAATGAGGTTTGAAAACGATGCCGTACACCATCAGATGGAAATGGTGATTCAGGGAATACGAAACTCTTTTGGAAAGGAATGAGCGCTTTTTACCACCCCCAGCCCCTCCTAAAATAGGAGGGGAGAGGGCTAGTGATTCAGAAAGGCTTTTGTGATAGTTTCAGGTTGTGAGAAGCACATTGGGAGGTGAAGTGCTGGTAAAACTCCTAGAATTATGTGCATGTGTGGTTAATTAAGAAATCAATGGAAATACAAAAACGCATACTCCTTGTAGAAGACGATAAAAGCATGGGCTTCCTCCTAAAAGACACTCTGGAGAACCATAACTATAAAGTAACACACTTCCCGGATGGGGAGTTGGCCTTAGCTGATTTTAACCGGAAACCCTATGACTTATGCCTCCTGGATGTAATGATGCCCAACATGGATGGCTTTAGCCTGGCGGCTGAAATCCGAAAAGTAAATCAGGATATTCCCATCATCTTTCTTACCGCTAAGGCAATAAAGGAGGACCGCATAAAAGGCTTTAAACTGGGCGCAGACGATTATGTAACCAAACCCTTTAGCATAGAGGAGTTATCACTTAGAATCAAGGCCATACTGAAAAGAGGGAAACTGCTGCCCGCCACAAATGGAATGATTCCTTTTGCCAATTATATGCTGGATCATGCCAATTTGATTTTAGACACCAACCAAAAGAAAATACAGCTGACCCAAAAAGAGGGCGATATACTGGCCCTGTTTGCCTCCAACCAAAATGTACTGCTTAAGCGCGAGGTTATATTGCAAGCTGTATGGCAAGATGACGGCTACTTTGTGGGCCGCAGCCTCGATGTATTCATTTCCAAACTACGCAAACACTTAAAGGAAAACCCCGCTGTGAATATTGTGAATGTACATGGTACGGGCTATAAGTTTCAGGTTACGGAGTAGTTCACTTTCTTAAACTTCCTCTATTCTTACAAAAATCGAAACTATTAGTATGAGATGTGCTTTGGGGTGAGTACTTTGGCGTGTGTAAATTATATTTCTTTTGGTGTTGGCTAGGGGCCTGGCATTTGTCAAACTCGCGTCAAAGACTACTCGAGGAAATCTTGGGTGCGTAATAAAACACTCTTACAGGTATATTATAGCTATCTAGAATTATGAAAAACGTCTTATTAATTATTTACCTCTTTACTTTGAGCACTTACGCTCAAGATAAAATAACCATTGAATTAGAAAATGCTTACTCGAATGGAAGTTATGATCTGATTATTTCTGAACATTCAGGAAATGCAGCTACGTATCCTGCAAAAGCAATTTATTATATCGGCATGGCCTACTATATGAAAGCTGATGACAGTAATGTGCTTAAACTGATGGACTTGTCAATTGAAAAAGACAAAATCAATCCAGAAGCTTATTTTATTAAAGGAATGACATATAACTATATGGGTCAATTCGACAAGGCGATTGAATCTTTCAATAAGGCAATTGAACTTGATTCAAGTAATTCAAATTATTATAGTGGACTAGGGGATTCCTACTTCAGTCAAGAAAAGAATGAAAAGGCACTTGTTGCTTATATCACAGCTACTGAAAAAAATGAACCAATAGATCGTCCTTTTGCAATGATTCCACAAATCTATGTAAAGCAAAAGCAACCAGATAAAGCATTAATGGCCTTTTATAAGGCTAAGTCAAGTATCTCAAAAAAGTCTGATTCGTATATCAATGTGCTATATAACATAGGCCTTTATGAGTATTTGAATAAAGAGTATGATAAATCAGAAATCGCATTTAAGGAGTTGCTTGAGGTAGCCCCAAAAGACTTTCATTCCTATGCGAAACTCATTCAGGTTTACTACGCAAAAAAAGAATATGATAAAGTGAAACCGCTAAGAGAGAAGTTATACCAAGCCCATGCCGAAGGGGTGTTAAAGGATAATCTCAAGGATATGTATTGCTTTGACCAATTTGATTGGAATGATAAACACATACAGGTGTTTGAGAGGTTTGCGGTAAAGGAAGGAGAACTCTACTACAAGCATCTTTTTTATGTAATAAATGATACAGGAGATATTGAATTTAGGATTCAGACGGAAAACTCACCGATTTCGCTGGAACTTGGGGGCCCAAAGTATGTACTGGGAATGGACAAAGATGGAACACACTCCACATTTGGTTACGGGTTTGAAGAAGACTTCAATTATGAAGATTTAAAAAAGACGGTAATTCTAATACTTGAAGAAAAGATTAAAGCAGGTGCAAGTTCAACAATAAGTAAGTAATAACTGTGATAACAGTGTATGGCTCGAAGTTAAAGGCCAATTTAAAAAGGGTTTGCATGAGCTACAGAATGGAAAATGCCGTCTTGTGAGTAAATGAATGAGGAGCAATTAAATACTGAAGAGACCCAATTGCTATACGTAATTAAATCATTTGACCACTTGGCATTTAAGTTAATTGGAAAGTTGGCGGCTACATTCGATTGCGATTTAGATTCAGACCATCCTTTTGGTAAATTGATAAAACGCTCAAATAATCTCTGGAAAGGTGACCTTGACGAGGAATATACTTATCGATTTCATGGGGGCCATGTCTGCTTTAGTGAAAAGGTATCTGGTCAAATTATAGATGTGTATGTCACAGAGAAAAAGGAATATGGCACTTTTAGTTATTCGAATTTGAAGCATTACGTTGAGACTTCATCCGCATTGAGTAGTATTCTTAATACAATTGACACTTTTGAGAAGTTAGAGCAAACCATTTTAAGTCTTGAAGAAAAAGGATTTATAGTTGGAAAAAGACTTTTTATATATGTGACATTTAGGCTTACTAAAGGAGAAAAAGTTAAGACTGAACTAAATTAAACACCCACTTTCTTTGCTTAAACAACATAAATAATATGAACCTAAAATCCCTTGTCTATACCTTTTTTGAAATGAGAAATTTCAATTGCAAATTGGTGCCAATCAGTTTGCTTGTGTTTTTGGCAATAACAAGTTGCAAAGAACCTGAGATTGCTCAGGTAGACAATAGTGGGGACTTTCACCAAGTTGAGCAGTCCTATCTGGAAAAGCATAATAATCAGTTTACAGTTTATAGAAGTACTAAAACTTATTTAAAGATCAAGTCTGATTCAATGAGAGTACCTTTTGAAGTGATGAATAGATATGACCTTTTAGAATTCTATTTTGATGGGAGAAAAGAGGATTCACTAACTTTTCAGTTGGAAGATGATACCCTAAGGTTGTCGTATTTCTTACCATTTACTGGAAGTTGTTTGGAGTTTGAACCATATTTATATGGGGCAAATGGAAGGTTTATTCTCAAAAGTGGTGGATGGAGCGATAGAGATCGAAAATGGTGACACTTTGATATATCACACAAGTGGTTGCGCTTTAGAAACTGTAGCCGAGATTAAATACAAAGTTCCACTGTCATTAATTGGCAAAGACTGGTCCCTTCTTATATTTCGAAATAAACGTATAATTCCTGAGGACTTGAATTAGCTAATTTGTACTTCTTGTAAATTCTTTATTAAACCATTTTCCGCAAAATGAACCTAAAATCCCTCGCCCAATCCCTCGAAAACATTTGCCGCACCACCGGCCAATTTATCCTTTCTGAAAAAGATAAGGTAAGGGCAGCCGATGTGGAGCTGAAAAGCCTCAACAGCCTAGTGAGTTATGTAGATAAAACCGCTGAACAACAGCTGGTGGATGCTCTACGAGAGCTTTTACCCGAAGCAGGCTTCATCACAGAGGAAGATACACCTACTGAAAAAGCGGATCACCTCAATTGGGTTATTGATCCGCTGGACGGTACTACCAACTTTTTGCATGGTATACCATGTTTTGCTATTTCGGTGGCCCTGATGGAAAAGGATGAGGTAATGCTAGGAGTTATTTATGAGCTGGGCCAAAAAGAGATGTTTACCGCCTGGAAGGGTGGGGGAGCCTACATGAATGGGAAGCCTATCCGCGTAAGCACCAATACTGAAATGGCGCAAAGCCTTATGGCAACCGGTTTTCCGTATTATGACTTTGGCAGGATGGAGTCGTTCTTAAAACTATTGGCGGAGTTGTTTGGCAAAACAAGAGGAGTAAGACGCCTTGGTTCTGCTGCTACCGATTTGGCCTATGTGGCCTGTGGCCGCTTTGACGGCTTTTTTGAATATGGGCTTAGTCCGTGGGATGTAGCCGCAGGAGTGGTTATTGTGCGCGAGGCCGGAGGAAAAGTGAGCGACTACTCTGGTGGTGATAACTTCATATTTGGTGGCGAAATAATTGCCGGTAGTGAAGCGCTGTACCAACCATTGCTTTCTGAGATTAAAACGCACATGAGTTCTGATAAATAGATATTTTAATAAGTCCTTCTTGATTTCCCACTAAATTGAAAGAGCGAAGTGGCCCTGGATACATGCCCAACCGCAAATTGCAAGGCAATTTTAACTTGACCTTCAAAAACACAGTGTTCTGATTGCGGCTAAGGCTTACTAAGACTGGGAAGTTCCTCTCGGCTGAGCCGAGACGGAAATCACCCAGCCGCAGTTGGCCTTACCAAAAGGCAGGTTACTATGTTTTTGTCAGTCTTGATTTTTTCGTTCTTTTTTATCAAGAAAAAAGGACAAAGAAGAAAATGAGCGGCAAGAAGATCTTTCTTTAGAATAGAACTTAGATATAAATCAATGAATATTTACCTCTTAAGCGGTCTCGGTGCCGATGATTGGATTTATCAAAACCTCACCTTCCCGAAAGGTTATAATGTACATTTTATACCATGGCTGGAGCCGGAAGAAAATGAGGATTTAGTGGACTATGTGCACAGAATGGCTTCTTCCATAGATGGAACTCAGGCCTTTATATTATGTGGAGTAAGCTTTGGCGGTATATGTGCTCAGGAGATTTCAAGGTTTCTGAAACCTGAAAAGTTGATTCTTATTTCTACGGTTACTTCCCGTAAGGAAAAACCAGCACAGATGAATTTGGGAAGTGATTTGGGATTATCGCATGTAATGCCAGCTGCAATGTTTAAATGGGCTGCAGTGCAAAGCTCGCCTGTGCTGGGTATTTACGATAAAGGTGAAATTGCCGCTTTTAGGGAGATGGCTGAGAGATTTAGTCCCGAATATTACAAGTGGGCCGTAACGGCTATAGGTAAATGGTTAGGAGGTGCCTTAGCCTTACCCACCCTGAGATTGCACGGTGATAAAGACAAGATTTTTCCGATAGAGAAAATAGAAGGAGCTCTGGAAATTGAGGGAGGGGAGCACATTATGGTGCTTCACAGGGGTGCAGAACTATCAAAAATTATTGCCAATTTTTTGGCTCAATAGCCAGTCGTTTTTACAGTCGATAAGAAATACCACCGCTCATAAACCCTTTGCTGCCGGCACCAATTTCCATAAAGCCACCAACTTTTTTTCCAAAACGTACACCCATTCCAGTCACATAAATCCCGGGGATGGGATAAAAGGTTTCACCTTCATTATTAGAGTATTGTTCTGAAACCAGGGTAAGGGCAAACCCGGCACCAGAGTATAGTTCAAACATACCATCGGTTGATTGAAACCAGTTGAGCCTTACCTGAGGCATCAAGGTGTAATAGTCCACAGCCATACGTACCGGCTCTATTGGCCCGGGGCCAAAGCCAAAGTCATTAAAAAGGATATCATTTTCGAGATAGGCGTGCTGATAGCCAAAGCCCACACCAAGTTCTATTCTTTTGCTTTTAAAGAAATTGGCACTTATAAAAAAGGCGGGATTGGAGTTGCTGCCCCATACAACATCATTATTAAACTGAAAGGAGGAGTAAACATCTTTAGAGGTGTATATTCCTGCTGAGGCTTCAACCCTGTACAGGTTAAGGCCATCTTTAGGGCTACTGCCTGATTGACTGAATGCGGGAGCAAGTGTTGCTAAAGCCACAATTGCTGTTAATACTGATTTTAACATAAAATACTTTTTAGAGGAGTGTGGTACCTTCATCGTAAAGGGCCTTATGGGCGGTAAGAGAGGCCAAAGTTCATAAGGCCTTTGTTTCCAATCCCGATTTCCATAAAACCACCAAATTTTTTACCAAAGCGTAATCCTGCGGCACAAAGATGTCCTGTGGGCTGAGGGTATGATCCATTTTCCTGGGTGCGGATTGAGTACTGATAATCTGAAAACGCAAGCCCCAGGTTTAAGGAAGAGTAAAACTCAAAAATGTCATCTTCTGAGCGAATCCAGTTCATGCGCACCTTTGGAGTTATCATAAATGATGAAATACTGACGCTCTCAGTAAGTATTTGCCCTTGTGGGCCAAAATACTCCGAATCATCGGTGGAGCTATATTGATAGCCGGCTTCCATACCTATTTCCAGTCTTTTATGAGAGTAAAATCCAACTCCCACAAAAAAGGCAGGTTGAGCTCCTTTATACGAAACGCCAAAGCCAGGTGCTGTGGTTATGGCCGAGGTGTTTTCTGCTAAAGCCTGGTCTTGCGTGGTAAAGTATCCAATGGAAGATTCTACTCTTACAAGGCTAACTTTTCCCTGGGCGGCTATATTTCCCGCAGCAAATAATAACACCAAAAGTGATGATAGAACTTTCATGATTTACAATCTATAGGAAAGTCCTCCACTCATCATGCCCTTGGTGCCAAAGCCAAGTTCAACAAAACCTCCAAATTTATCGCCAAACCGCAGGCCCAATCCGGTTACCTGCGCTCCGGGCACAGGATAAAAACCATCGGTTTCAACATTGTTGGTGTAAGTTTCATCTACAAAAGTGAGGGCAAAGCCAAATATGGAATACATCTCAAAAAGGTTATCATCACTGGTAACCCAGTTGAACCTTACCTGAGGCATAATGGTAAAATACTGAACATCAATGGTACCGGTGGCACCATTGTCGCCACGTATTATACGGTCTTCTAAATTGGGTTTTTGATAGCCAAAGGCCAAACCCACTTCGGTTTTCTTTTTCTTGTAAAAAGAGGTGCTTAAAAAATAAGTAGCTGTGGAGTTTTTACCCCAGGTATCACTGGTATTAAAGTTTATTGACGCGTGAATATCCTTAGTGGTATAAAGGCCGGCAGAAACATCAAGTCGGTAGAGCTTCAATTTGTTTTCTTCCGTTTGTGCTTGTAGAATTGAGCCAAACGATAGAAGCAGAACTATTAAATTGAGCGTGTATTTCTTCATAATTAGTATTGTTTGAGACTGTGTTAGTAACGAAGAAAGAGGCCATTTAGTTGGGTGCCTAGGCTACGGGTAGCCATTGCTTGTGCCAGCTTAGTCGCACCGGCACTTCCCACTCTTTTTCCAGCTGCCCCTTAGTGGTAATAAGGTTGTTGAAAACGGTGGTATCTGCATTCATGTCATCAGATTCCAAAGCCGCTCTAAAGTTCATCATGTGGGTAGTATCAATCAATCCGTTATCCGGATCGCGAAAAGCAATCTGAGTTCTATCCAACATTGAGATGCTTAACTCAGCCTCCAGTTGCTGTATAAGGTGGGTAAGTTTATCTATGCTGCAGCCAGTGGCCTGATAGCTGGCTTCGTCCAACACCACTACTACAAACCTATCATACACTATTTTAAATGATGCCTGTAAATCCTTACCATGAGCCTGCCAGCTTTCGCAGAAGTTCATAAGGCGGGCACTCATTCTTTCCAGTTTTTCAAACTCCAAAAAGTTGGTGGCCTGAAAAATCCAAACCCGGGAATTATCGGGCATATCGTCAAAATCTAAATACATCAATTACAATTTAATAGTGTGTTCATTATAACGGCCACAGAAAGCATCTATAACCTTACAAATCCTCAGCCTGAGCAATCATTTCGGCCAAATCCATTACCGGGAGATTGCCTTCTCTCTCGCTATTTTTTACACCATCAGTTAGCATGGTGTTGCAAAACGGGCAACCGGCAGCAATAATATCCGGCTTGGTTTCTATGGCTTCCTCGGTACGCTCAACGTTAATATCCTTGTTACCTGGTTCAGGCTCTTTAAACATTTGAGCACCACCTGCTCCACAGCAAAGGCCGTTGCTTTTGCATCTGCGCATTTCTACAAGTTCGGCATCCAGTTTTTGGATAAGCTCACGTGGGGCTTCATATATCCCGTTTCCTCTACCTAAATAACAAGGGTCATGAAAAGTGATGCGCTTGCCCTTAAAGTTTCCACCTTCAATGGTTAGTTTACCTTCCTTCAATAAATTATTGATAAAGGTGGTGTGGTGCATCACCTCAAATTTACCGCCCAACTCGGGGTATTCATTAGCCAAAGTGTTAAAACAATGGGGGCAGGTGGTTACAATGCGTTTTACCTCATAGGCATTTAGCACCTCAATATTGGTCATGGCCTGCATCATAAACAAAAACTCGTTGCCTGCACGTTTGGCAGGGTCACCCGTGCAGCTTTCTTCTGCGCCAAGCACTGCAAAATTTACATTGGCTTTGTTCAATATTTTTACAAATGCCTTTGTGATTTTCTTCGCACGATCATCAAAGCTACCAGCACATCCAACCCAAAAAAGTACATCGGGCTTGGTTTCGCTATTCATTGCCTCGGCCATGGTAGGCACCTTTATAGTTTCAGTTTCCATTTAGTTTGAGATCAGTTCGTAAATTTTATTGTCAGAGGTTTTAAAACCTACCAATCCTTTGGATTTGTTGATATACAATGCCGGATTAGAGCTGCTGCTCCTTGGATTGTAATATACTTTGTAAAATGTTTTTTCCTGCAGCTTTAGCGTGTCCGAGTAGGCACAGTCTGCCGTAATGCAGTTTATGGTATCGGTATAGGTAAACTCCAGTTTTTTGGTTTCGAGGTTATTTTCCTCATCCAATGTAAAGGTCAGTCTGTCTTCTGAATTTGTGATTTGCGAAGCATTATAACTCGTTACCAAATCAACATTAATACGAAAATAGGGGGTGTCACTGCCAATCACCATTTTAGTCCGTTCGACTTCGATATAGTCCAACTCCCCAAGGTTTCCGTAATCTCCTCCTGTAGCTGTGGATTTTTCAAAGTAGTTGGATGAAGATATTTTTCTAAGAAAAATCGTATCGCCCTCATTGCTTCTGAAACTCTTGGTACTTACGTACGTTGGGATGTAGCCCTTGGTTTCGTCATTAGAACTTAACCGCAAAAAGTTCTGCTTCTCGCAGCCGGCAAGCACTAACAATGGCAATATGAGTAACAGAGCCTTTTTCATTTTACTTTTCAAAAACCTGAATAGTAACCTCCTTATCCACCAAATCTGTGAATTTTCCTTTGTAGCGGGTAGCTCTCACCAGGTGGTTATCTATCCAATGATAATTGCCGCCACGGGGTTTGCCCATTAGCATACCATGGTATTTAAACCCATATCTATCCAGCCACTCCGTAGTTACCTCACGATGTGCTTCGGTGCGTGAGGTAAAAAAGGTAATGATATGGCCTTCATCGTACCACTTATTTAAAGTGGCCAATGCATCAGGATAAACCTCGGCCGTAGCCATGCGTTCGGGCTCTTCATTTGGTATGTCATCGCAAATGGTGCCGTCAATATCAATAAGGTAATTTTTAATGTCTTCTGGTAGGATGGGGCTAATGTGTTGTCCGTTAAAACTAGCCTCTTTTAGTTTGTTGGGTATTTCTTCTTTCTTCATTTCTACAGGTTTTTGGGAAACCTGAATCCATTTGCACGTTACTATTACACTTCATTCATCCAGTTTCCACGATCGGCCTGTGGGTAGGCCCATGGAGCTCCATTGTTTTCTACATTGGTCATCATACCATTAATGGCCTGACTGGCTGATGATTCTTCCATCACAAGATATCTGCGCATATCAACTATAATAGCCAATGGATCGATATTTACAGGGCATGCCTCGGTACAGGCATTGCAGGTGGTGCAGGCCCAAAGTTCTTCTGAGGTAATGTAATCGCCCAAAAGGCTTTTACCATCATCCTTAAATTCACCTCCGTTTGCATCAATATTTTTACCTACTTCCTCCAGGCGGTCGCGGGTGTCCATCATAATTTTACGAGGACTCAGTTTTTTACCCGTAATGTTTGCAGGACATGAGGCTGTGCAACGGCCACACTCCGTACAGGAGTAGGCGTTCATCAGATTGGTCCATTTTAAATCCATCACATCCTTAGCACCAAAACGCTCTGGAGTGGCTGCTTCACCTTCCGCAGGAGCGGCATAGGGGTCAGCATTGGGATCCATCATCATTTCCACTTCCTTTTTTACGCTGGCCATATTGGTAAACTCGCCTTTTGGCTCAAGTTTACTATACCAAACATTAGGAAATGCCAGAATAATATGGAAGTGTTTAGAGTAGGGGAGGTAGTTTAAGAAAGCCAAGATTCCAACTATGTGCAGCCACCATGCCGTACGCTCAATAATAACAAGGTTTTGCTGAGAAACACCTTCAAAAATTGGAGCAATCATTCCTGAGATAATCCACGGGCCGGCTTTGGCGTTTTCCATATTGGCCTCTACAGAACCAAGGGTAAGCAGGGCCATCATCAAAACCAATTCTATAATAAGGATGTTGTTTCCGTCTTTTTTGGCCCAGCCCTTCAATTCCTTTAAACGGGGCACCACGTTTACATTTCTTCTCCAAAGAAAAACCACACAGGCAATGATTACGAATACGGCCAATATCTCAAAGAAGTTGATAGCCACATCATACAATCCACCCAAAGGCTCCGCAAAAATGCGATGGGTTCCAAAGATTCCATCAATAAGAATTTCGGCTACTTCAATATTTATAAGCAGAAAGCCAGCATAAATCACCACATGGAAAAAACCAGCTACATAGCGCCTGCGCACCATTTTGGTTTGCCCAAAGGCAACTTTGCCCATTAGTGCCCAGCGTTCACCTTTTCTATCAGTTCTGTCTTGCTCCTTACCCAATCGGATATTTCGCCAAATGGTATTCCAACTTTTTGCAAACAGAAAACCTGCAATACCTAATAGAATGATAAAGATGAT
>CAXBJE010000048.1:0-12382 GCA_963975525.1 uncultured Owenweeksia sp.
TATCGCCAACAACCAACCTATCTCCATATACATCAATACCACAAGGCTTTTGAACGTTTGCCGTAAGTATGTCCCACTGCACGTTTTCCATTTCCCATCTTTCAGCTAATGGCTCAAAGTTAAAAGACAGGTCTCTTTTCTTGTTACCTGACCTAGTGTCTAATCGTAGAAGGCGATTATTGCCATTGTCACAGATATAAAGCATTTTATCACTTTTATCCAATACCATGTGGGCAGGCAAGTTGGGATCTCTTGTTACAGTTACCTCTTCATAAAAATGCACTTTACCATCATTGTGATAGTCGTTTCCCGGACCATGATCCAAAGAAAAATCATAACGAACGATGGTAGAGTTAAAGCCATCAAACAACCAAAATACATTCATGGTATCGGCTGCAATACCCATCCCGTAAGGACTTTGGTGTAACATGTCCAAATGGCTACCGTTGGTGCCGGGGCCATGATTTACGGCATAAATACTAAAATCTGAAGACCAAAGTGATGGACCTGTAAAAGGCACAGTATTGTGATTGGCACTAAAAACATTGGCCGAAGTAGCCCAATCGCCCGTTTCGCTAAAGGCTAATGCCGAAGGCAATGACATAAAGTGCCAGGCATTGCCATCTTTTTTTATCTTAAAAGTTTGATTTGATTGACCAGCATTTAAGAAAGTAACTGTATTTCCTCCACTGTTTTCAGTTCCTTCATTTATAACCCAAAGCTCCATTGAGGAGTTGGTTTCTGCAGGATTAAAATCAAGATCGTTGGGCTTAACTACCCCATTGCCACCAATAGTAACAATGTTTGTAAACACATTATTTGTGGAGTCAGTTATGTAAGGGTCTAGGGATTGTGCATTGGCCGTTTGAAATAGGCCAACAATAGTACATAGGGATAGTAATTTTTTCATTTATTGTGGGGTTTTGAAAAAAAAATTAGATGCCCGCTTGAACATTAGGCACTAATCCTTTATTTAATATTTAACGATTTAATTTATTCGATTCAAATTTAAAGATTTAATAATAGAATCTGAAAAGTACAATTTTGCTGACTTAAAACAGTATAAATAACACTGTTACTAAGAAAAGACTCATCGTTATTACAAGTTTACTTGCTTATACCTTTTCTCCAGCCATTGCCCAAAAGTGAAAAGCTAGACAAAAAAATAAATAAGGCGGAGGTTTTAATGGCAGACGGTAAGTATAAAAAGTCAGAAAACCTTTTAACCAGACTCACGAACGCCAATCTAGATTGCGGAAAGGGCTTGAATGCTCTCACCAAATCTCTACTTCTCAAGGATGAAAAAGAAAAGTAACAATCAGCTTTTAGCCGTGATACCATAACTACAATCTGCAAGGACAGACAAATGGTCGAAAATGATTCTTTAAACAATATCCTTACTGAAATGCTCAATGAAGCATTTACCTGAACGTTAACTTTGAGCAAGGCAACATATATGATGAGGACAGCCCAAGTCAAAAGTAACCATGCTTACATATTTTCCAACTCAAGTAAGAATTACACCATAGATGGTCCCAAAGGTAATACCGCTGGCCGGATTACTATTTCACATCAACCCCCGCCACAAGTAAGGGAACACACATGACCTATAATGTCTGTTAGCTAAAAAGTTTAAATAGTAATACCCATTAGTAAAAGTTTTAAATCCTTTTTCTTGAGAATACTCTGCATGGCCGCATTCAAAAAGCATTTCCTTTTTATACTCATTCATGTCAGCATGAAGCTTTATTGAGTGTTTTATGCTTCCAGTATTCTTCATGGCTTCCTCCTTTAAATAGGTCTGCTCGGTGTCTGCTTCGGGAAACCACATTTGTAGGTTCACCTCTGGAGCTCTGTTGGAAATAAGATTGCGCAATAGCTGGTAAGCTGATGGGTTTTGTAGCATAACACTCCATTCGGCCAACACAGTAAGTAAGAAAGATGAGCTGATTTTAGGTGCGCTCTTATCAAAGTTCGTTTCTAAAAGTGCATCATAGGAGGTGTGAAACAAAGGAAAGAAGTCGTTAAAAAGTATGCTATCATTAAGATAAAGAATGAGCTTATGCAGCATACTTGCAGCAAATTCATGTTGTTGAGTTTTATAAAGCAGGAGAAAGCACAAAGTTACTTCAATACAGTGTTCATCAAATTGTGGATTAAGTGAAGATGGGTTATGTTCTATAAAGGCCATGAGTGCATGGGCAACTGCCAATGAATTTGTATAACAAGTCTTCGAAAACTCCTTATCCCCCTTTTTAAGAATGCTATGCCTCTCCCCATCAAAGAATTCAGAAAGACCTATTGACGCTAATATGCCGATGTACTCAAAAGCAGTAAGAGTATAGTTAATGGAGTTACGACTGTATTTATAAAGGCTGTCCCTAACACTACAATGTTCGTAGGTTTTTATAAAGAACTGATGGTTAATATCCTTTTTAAGGTGATGAAGTTTTTCAAACTCCCTTAAAGCATATTTTTCCTTAAGAAGGTCATTCGACTGTAGCCAGTACCAAGTTAGCAACAATGATCTTTCGGCTCCATAAATAGCTGGTTTTAAATTCCCTACGTCTTCACACCAAGTCCAAAGCATATTTACACATAGAGACACTAAGCGCATCTTTTTCAGTTGCTGCTTCTTACTTCCTTTAACAGATAGTATTTTTTCTATAAGCAAGTAAAAGTGCTTGAGGTCAAAATCAGGTAAATCCAGGAATGCCAATGTTTTGCGAAGGAGTGATCTATATTCGGCTGGAAATAAGACTTCATTCAGAAGATGCTTTTCCAATAGTGACACAATTTCATCCGTGCCCCAAAACTTAAATTCAAGCTCCCTTTTAATAGAGTGATTGTTTGTGTAATTAACCCATTGCTGATTTACCTCCTGGCTCACACCTCCGTTGGTGGCTACTATTATGCACTTTGGCAAAGGTTTCAACTTTATGGGCAGGTTAGTAGAGAGATAGTCATCTTGAATTTCGTTAAGGGTAGGTCGAACAGCATTTTTACCAGTGTCCCAATTAGATGGTGTTAGATTCCCTCTTTTAACGGCAAACAGAAATAATTTTTTCACTCCATCTTCCGGGTCTATCCCTACGGCTGTAATATCAACCCCGTGTTGCTTTGCACCTTTTTTAGGTTTGGTAATGGGGATAATTTCCATACTTATTAGTAGGTCAGATAACAGGGAGTCTAACTCCTGATCTTCTTTAAGAAGGTTGAGGTACTCACTTAGAACAATCTTCATTCTTATTATCCTCTTCTAAATTCATATTGCAGCCTCGCCCATCCAATAGGATTAATTACCCCAGACCTGGCCATTTCCCTGCTGTGTTCAATTGTGTTTAACTCAGACTTTTTAGTATAGGTCCCGTTTATCTTGCAAAACCAAGTTTTGCCGCCTTTCAAATCAATGGTCTTTACCGTATTCATAAAATGATCATCTCCTTGGTGTTTACGTATTCCCTCTGTAAATTTTTTATGTTCCAGTTTGTGATAGGCCAAAAGCCTTTGCTCTGAAGGAGCAAACTCCTGTCTGCGCTCCAGTTTTTGAATCGCCTCAAAATAGGCATCTGATTTTTTAATTATTGACCTTAGAGCCTTTGCGACCGAGGTGGAAACTAAAACCTGTTTTGATTGCAGATACTTCTTTGTACTAGGGTAGTGGTACAGAATAGGCTCCTGAAATATTGAGGACAAGAAAGCTAATGTCTTCTTATCCTCAATTTTTTGTATCAATAGAGATAGGATAAGTGATCGCCAATATTTTTTAGAGTTAATCCACCCCAAGGTTTTGAAGGTGATATACTGAATGTCTTCTAAATTGACTTTAGAAATTATTTCACCGTCAA
Organism: uncultured Owenweeksia sp.; assembly: GCA_963975525.1. Lineage (GTDB taxonomy): Bacteria > Bacteroidota > Bacteroidia > Flavobacteriales > Schleiferiaceae > Owenweeksia. Next base: position 3,849 of record CAXBJE010000048.1, read on the forward strand.
ACTGAATTTCTCTACCAGAGGGAATTTGAATTGCTGAAAGAACCTCGGCTACAGCCACATGAAACTTAGATTCTTTTGAAAGCAAAGATTGGGTTATCCAGGTTTCAAAGGCCTTGTTGCTAAGGGTAATCACCTTTTCAAAGGTTCTACTAAACTCCTTAATGTGAAAAATTTCATTGAGTGCCCTTTCTTGTATCCATTTGTTGAAATACTTAATAATCACCTCCACATTTACTGTTGATAGGTGGTGGAGGGTTCTGTCTATTTGACTGATCAATTCTTTTTTTGAATCATCAACGGAGGAAAGGCTTAAGACCAGCGCTTCGCATAAGGTGGGATGTTCTTCAAACTTAATACTCACCCAAAGGCCACGAGCTATAGAATATTGAATTTGTGGGTCATTAAATTCAGCAAGTTTCAAAAGCAGTTGGTCTGGGTTTTCAAAATAAGGGTATAGCGAAAAACAGCAATTGCTCACATCTGCAAACAACCCATGATTTGCGACATCTTCGATAAGCTGTCTAAAAAGTTCTTCCGAGGCTTGCAGTACTTTAAGATCATATTTCAACTCCGGGTTCCAAGAAGGTACTAATGAAACCGCACGAATACCTGCCGACATAGCACTCGATGAGATGCTATTTAATAAAGCTAAGACCTCCATAAAAATCTTTGGTCTATATGGCGTAGCGGATAAAACCTTAAATATTAACGGTGCAACTGAATAAAGCTGAGCATTATCGAGTTTCAAGAGGTTGGCAAAAACTGACATTGCTGAATCTTGATTATGTTCAGCCCATTTACTGATGGCTTTTCGCATTTCTGGAAGTGCCCCCATATCTTTTACTTCTTCAAAGCTTTCAATAAGATGGGCAATATCAGTAGCACTGAGGTTTAAGGTGTGGCTGATTTCACTAAACCCCTGAAGTGCGTCCCACATTTTATTAGTACCAATTGTACTAACCAACATTTGAACGTCTTTATTCACTTGGCGTATAAGTTATTAGAAGGTTATTTTCCAACCACTCAAATGCCACTTCCTGATTGTATGCCATGTCCGTTCATAGCAACCCTTCCATATCTCCCAAGAATAGCGGTGAGAACTTTTCTCCTCCATGTTCTGCACAAACTCCTTTTGAGAACGCGATTTACCTACAGCGAAGCGCATGTATTCATGGTAACATTTCAAAATATTGCCATAGTCAAGGTCTTCATTTAGATTGGTATAGTAAAGGTCAAAGAGATTACGGCCTCTCTTGTGTTGGTACAATGCTCTGAGCTTGGTGCCCAAACGTTCATCCAAGTGATAAGTGGTATTCTCGCAGGCACCGGAATACCAATCATTTTTCACCTCAAAGGGAAATTTTTTCCATCCCAACAGATTGAAATGCTCTCTGCAGTTTATCTCAATATTCAGGCGCAAGCGAATTTCAGGATTGTACTCGGAGGCAAAGCGGTATGGTATGGTGTTAATATTGGCCTTTTGCTTTATCACCCTGTCCTCTTCAAAAAAGGCAATTACCTCCCCGATTCGTTTGAGGATAGGCTTTATCGACCCTTCCTTTATCTGGACCAGATCAATATCTTCTGAGTAGCGAGGGGCAGGCTTCAAATAAAGTTTGTGTAGGGCAGTCCCTCCCCGGAAAACCAGATTTTCCTTTAGAAAATCATCTGAAAATAATTCAATCAAGGCCCTTGATATGATTAAATTCTGCTCCATCTGCTCATTGGTAGTCCAGGGAGCATGTTCTTTCAAGCGGGCAATGTAGGGTTTGGGTATCACAAGTCGCTTTCTATTTTAAGGTTCACATCTATTTTCCAACGGTTGCCAGTACTGCCCGGCTTTTTACCTTTTGTAGGGGATAGTAGCACCGGAAAGAAAGGGGTCTTATCCAAGAACTCCATAAGGAGCTTTGGAAGGCTTTTGTCCACCGACATTTCTTCCAGCAGAAAGCTCATTCGCTGTAATACACTTTTATTGCTATACCAGTTCAACATATCCTCTACATCATGGGGCTCTCTATTGTTTCAGCCAGTTCTTCAAGGGTGGCCATCATGCGGTTTAAGCCACCGAGATATTGTTGATTTTCGATGAGGTCGGCAAAAGTGAGAGCTGGTGAGGATAGATGAAAATATCCGGCATCGGATTTTTTGGGTATAATGTTTTTTGCTAGCCATTCCTTTCTGTTAAAGAACCGCAGTTGGATATTTCCTTTTGAAATATTCCTTAAAGCGGGTGGAGACGTAATGATGTAATCTTGCTGCACCTGCTGATACGATGCACCGTGATATGCTGCGGCTGAATAGAACCCAAGGTAATAGGGCTTTTCCAAGTATTTGAAAAGTTTGTCCACGTAGAGGTTTACTGGCAATTTGCCATAATGCTGATATTGCGGGGGCAGAATGAGGTAAAAGCCTTTTCTTAAATTGACAATGTGCTTATCCACTGCCAAGCGGGTCAGCTCTTTTCTGAGTGTGGATTCCGGAGCCTTGATTTTCTGGTGCAGTTCCTCCAGGGAAAACGCATACTCTTCAAAGGACTGTAGGTCGCGGATAAATTCTGATAAAACTCCCATTTGGCTTTAGTTTTACGTTGCGAAATGTACCATTTTTTGGGTTTATGCGCAACGGAGTACTAATATCAAAAAACAATGGAAAAAAAGTTTTAAATCTATTTGTTGCCTTTTACTTTCTATTCGGATCACTTTTATTTAAAAAAACCTAATTTGGTAGCCGTGAAAATTTTTCTATCTATATCAATAATTTTTAATTTGCTGCTTAGTACAATGCAGTTCCAAGTAGGCATGCATTTCTGCGGAGGTGAATTAAAGAGCACTGCCCTATTTAGCAAAGCAAAGCCCTGCGCACATGCCACCAATGGTAAGGAAGAGGTGCCGTCATGCCATTCATCAAAATCAGAAAATGATGATTCAGAAGGATGTTGCGATGATTGTGAGTTTTCAATGGAAGCATTGGACATCACCACCACTGTGGATCAATATTGGAGTGGATTTACATCGGTTTTTCAAAGGGCAATTCCGAGTGTTGTCGATATGGGCGCCTGGAGGGAGAGAGGACCTGCGGATGATCTCGCGTACCTCCACTACAAACCTCCCCTCTTAAAGCTGGACATCCCGGTTTTAATACAGTCTTTTTTGATTTAGACAACCATTACACTTACCCCGGTCAAACTTATTGACCCTTAGGGTGTTTTATGCATTTACTGCATTCGTATTTTTGTATTCCCTATTCAAATTTTACTACAATGAAAAACATATATACTTTTCTCATCATACTATTAGGTACGCTAGGTCTGCAGGCGCAGCAAGATGTTTACCTCAAAATAAATCATAAACTCGGAAACGCTGCTTTTGACACGGTTAGCACCGTATCCAATAACCTAAACAACAACTTTCAGGTTACCCGGATGTATTACTACATCTCTAAAATAAAGTTGACATATGATGGCGGCCAAAGCACTACTTTAGACACCACCTATATTATGGTAGATGCCCGTAAGCCCGTAAATCAATTACTAGGAAACTTCAGCTTCACAACTCTTGAATCCATAGAATTTGGAGTAGGTGTCGATTTTGCCGCAAACCACTCGGACATTACCCTTTATCCTCAAAATCACCCATTATCTTACCAAAATCCAAGCATGCACTGGGGATGGGCTGCAGGCTATCGCTTTATTGCTTTTGAAGGACTTACAGGCACAGGTATGAGCCAGGTCTGGCAGTTGCATGCCCTGGGCAATAAAAATTACGGCCCTATAAACCGCGTGATAACTGCAGGTGATAAAAATGGCAACGACCTGATTATCTCGCTTGACGCAGACTACACCAAAGCGGCTGAAAATTTGAGCATAAACCCTAATTTAAATTATCACGGTGAAGACCAGCAAGCTCCACTTTTACTTTCTAATTTCAGAAGTGAAGTATTTACGAAGGGCTCGCCAAGTGTTGGATTAAATGAAGTACAAAAACCTTCATTCACCATGGCTCCAAACCCTACCACTGGCAGCACTAAGCTTTCGCTGGAGGGTGACATTCATTCCAACACAGCAGTTACCATTACCGATTTAACCGGAAAAGTTATCAGCCAGCAGGCTATTGACGGTATGCATGAAGTGAGTCTAACCTTACCCAACAGTGGACTCTATCTAATAAGCCTTTCCCAACAGGGAAAAGTTATTGAAACCAGAAAACTGGTTGTTCAATAAAAAGGGCTTACAATGAAAAAAATAGTAGCATTTGCAATGTGCGCCCTCGGGGTGGCTATTGCAGCGCAATCCTGTAAGGATGATGACCCTTCGGCTCCGGATGTGACCTTTGACGGCACTCCTTATGTATTGAATTACGGAGCGTTTCCGCCTCCCAACATCAATGCAGATAACACTTTAACCGTACAGGGCGTAAAACTGGGCCGAATGCTTTTTTACGAGAAAAAACTCTCTAAAGATGGCTCCCAGGCTTGTGCCAGCTGCCATAGGCAAGAACATGCTTTTACGGATACTGCCACTTTTTCAATTGGTGTTGAAGGACTAAAAGGTGGAAGACAGGCCATGGCTATTTTTAATATGGCGTGGCACGAAAATGAATTCTTTTGGGATGGACGGGCGCATTTGCTTCGCGACCAGTCCTTAATGCCCATTCAGGATCCATTGGAGATGAACGAGAGTTTGCAAAACGTAATTACCAAGCTCAGTGCCGACCAAACGTACCGCGATCAGTTTATGCGTGCCTTTGGCAGCGAGGAAATTACTTCCGAAAAAATGTCTTTGGCTATGGAGCAGTTTATGAATACCCTGCTTTCTGTTGACAGCCGCTATGATCGATCGCTAAAGGGCGAAGTAACCCTCACACCAAGTGAAGAGCGAGGCAGGGAGCTATACTTTGCTGAATTTAATCCCGGTTTCCCAAACCTCTCTGGTGCCGATTGCGCCCATTGCCACGGTGGACGTAACTTTAAGAGCGACCTGTACATAAACAATGGTCTGGATAGCGATGCTGACATAAAGGACATTGGTCGAGAGGAAGTAACCAAAAATGCCAGCGACAAAGCGAAGTTTAAAGTAGTTTCCCTCAGAAATGTGGAAGTTACGCCACCCTATATGCATGATGGCCGTTTTAAAACTTTGGAAGAAGTGGTGGAGCATTACAACAGCGGCATACATAACTCCTCAACTGTTGACCCCGCCTTGGAATACACACGGGTTTCAGGAGGCTTAAAACTAAACACACAAGATAAAGCTGATTTAGTGGCCTTTTTAAAAACCCTTACAGACGAAGACTTATTGACTAACCCAAAGTACAGCAGTCCTTTTTAGTCATTTACTGAATTGTCATCATTTAAATATGTAAAATGAAAAATATATTGTTTTCAATATTAATAGTTTTACCCATCATTGGAATGGCCCAAACAGTCAATCTAGGGCCAACTGTAGTAGTAAATTCTGATAAAACAAAGGGGTATGCGCGGCCAAGAATTACACTGGATAAGTCTGAAAAACCTGTGGTGATGTGGGGTCGAGCAAGCAATAAAGAGGTATATGTTGCTACTTTCAATGGACCTGGGTTTTTGTCCCCTCTGGCAGTAACTCCAATTGGGGTTACTGCTTATATACAATCTTGGACAGGTCCCAGTATTGCTTCTTCGGGGGATACAGTTTTTGTAGCTTTTAAGTCACAACCTGAAAGTACAGGCTTTGTGTATGTCGTCAAATCTGTTGATGGTGGAATTACTTTTGGAGACACCACAAGAGTATCTTCAGAAAACTGGTCTCGTTTTGCTGAGGTTTCAGTAAAGCCAGGAGGTGATCCAGTTGTGACATATATGCATTTTGATCCGAATTTTATTGACCCCAAATATGTGGTTGTAACCTCTACTAACGGTGGTGCTTCTTTTTCTGCTCCTGTTGATGCTGCAGGTGCTTCACAGGGCGAGGCTTGTGACTGCTGCCCGGGTTTCGTTTTAGCCGAGGCCCAACGAACCATCGTTTTGTTTAGAAATAATGATAACAACCTTCGAGATATTTGGGCGACCGTATCCACTAACGGAGGGATTAGTTTTAACGCGGGAGGTGATATTGACAATAACAACTGGATGATAAACATATGTCCATCATCCGGGCCAAATGCCCTTACAAATGGCGATACACTGATATCGGTTTGGATGAGTGGTGCATCAGGATATTCAAGGATAAACGTTGGACAAGTCGATTTAAATAATATCGGAGCAAGTTTCAACAAAGAGATAACACCAGGCTCCGTTTCCAATCAGGACTACCCACAAATAGCGGGGAGAGGCGATACCTTAGGAATGGTTTGGCAAGAGCAATCCGCAGGTAAAATGGAAATAAAGTTTTTAAAATCCACCACTGGAATCAAGGGGTTCTCATCCGAATCTCCTCTGACTATAAATCCTCCAAGCTCCTCATTTAACTCTAACCCGGATATTGCCTTTAAAAAGGGTATCTTCCATATTACATGGCAAAGCAATACAGATCAAACTGTGTATTATAGAACAGTAGATCTTGTTAGCCCAATTGACATTGAGGAGGCTCAACAACCTTTGTTTGCTGTTTACCCAAACCCCTCTAAGGATGTAATTAGATTAATAGGTCAAAATATTGAAGGGTTTAGTGTTATAATAACCTCCAGTACAGGTCAGTTGGTTTTAGAGAACAAGCTGGAAAATTATGAGAATATTATTGATGTAACAAGGCTGCCTGAGGGGGTTTATATGCTTGAGATAAAATCTGAGTTTCAACTTCGCAAAGGGTTTACCAAAATAGTTATTGCTCGTTAAGGGAGAATCTGTGATCAGACATTTGCAACATAGACTGTTGTAATTCGAAACAATGAGTATCGCGAGACAGCGTTAATTGAAAATTCTTTCCTTTGTACTCAAATGCTTAAATCAAGAAAAATACTTCCGCTCTTTTTTCTGAGCCTGTTCAGCATTTTAATGCTGCATCAGGTGATTCCCCATGTGCATCACCAGCACAGTGAGGTTGTCACGCATACAAAGGATAAGCACCATCATCATGAGGGGCATGGACACCAGCACGGAAATCAAAACGAAGAGGAGGATAAAGATGGATTTCTTGGGCTTTTGCTAGGGAGCCACGTGCATTCTGCTCACTTTAGTGAGATTCAATTTTTTAGAAACACTCAGAAACAAGAAGCTGAGGTTTCCAAAGTAGCGTCCATAGATTTAGCTTATGTACCATTAATCTTACCGGTTGATGAAGCTGTTATAACAATTCCTTTCCCTCCTGAAAATGAATATCCGCCATTAAGGCAATTCTTAGTATCAAATGCCCTTAGGGGGCCTCCCACTTTAGGTTAATCTGCTCCTGTTCAGTCGAAGCTTTATTCTCGTTCCCCAGAAGGTAAGGAGTCTATTATTTTATTAATCTAATTTATTCTTATGATCAAATATGTAATTAGTGCGTATTGCGCATTGATTCTTTCGTTGGGCACTATAGCCCAGCAAACAGTCATTGATGGGGTACTTCAAAGTATTGAAGTAAATAATCCTGGCTTGAAAGCTTATGATGCTTACCTGCAAACACAAGCAATGGCCAATAAGGCCGAAAACAATGTAGCCAACCCTCAGGCTGTTGGATATTACCTCCCTTTTGGAGAGCATATGGGCTCCGACTACATGGAGTTTCAAATTTCTCAAACCATAGAGTTTCCCAGTGTCTATGCTTCTCGTCACAAGCTAAATGTGGAACGAGATGAAGGGCTAAAAATAGAGTACAGTAAACTGAGGCAAGAAGTGCTATTAAAGGCACAGAGTCTTTTGTATGAGCTCATTTATCTGCAACAGCAAAAGCAATTTGCAGAAAAGAGAATGGTTCAAGGTGATACCATTTTGCAACAAACCCAAACTCTTTACGATAAAGGCCAGATAGGGATATTGGAGCTGAACAAGGCCAAGGTAGCTTGGCTTCAAAGCCAGTTTGCCGTAGAGGAAATTGAAACCGAAAGGCAGGCGAATCAAATGGCTTTGCAAGGAATGAATGGCGGAAATACACTCTCCTTTGAGAGTAGCAGTTACCCTACTTCTTTGCACTTGCCATCGGTTGATAGTATTTGGCAGCAGCGATTATATAGCGATGCAGAACTCTTGGTGCTGCAAAAGGATCGAGAAGTGGCCGAACAAAACATAAAGCTGGAAAAGAACAAAATGTTGCCCGATCTAAGTGCGGGGTATAACTATCAAGGCGTGGCCGGTAGTAATTACTCGGGCATTTATGCTGGGCTAAGTATTCCACTGTGGGGAAATAGGGCAAAAGTGAAAACCGCCAAAGCTGAACTCCAGCAGCATGAACAGCAGGCCCGAGCAAGGACTTTTGAAATAGAAAATCAATTCAGAACAGATTATCAGCGGTATGAATTGCTTCTCAAAAAATTCACTGAATACGAGCAATCATTAAATGGGCTTGAGAGCGAAGCACTTTTGCTGAAATCTTATGAGTTGGGAGAAATTGCCTTTCTGGACTATTTCAGGGAAGTACAGTT
>CAXBJE010000049.1:0-12334 GCA_963975525.1 uncultured Owenweeksia sp.
ATAAATCAATTAGCTTAATCCCGTCTTCTTTTGCCTTGGTTCAATCAGACCTTTATTATCTTCAACCCACTCCAAGATTACTTTGCGAACATGATTAATATGGTTTAGCACTTCCTCATTTGTGAATCTCAAAACCGTATATCCCAATACCTCCAGTTCACTTTGGCGAAACTTATCCCTATTCTCCACCTCCGTTTTTAGATGATATCCGCCATCCACCTCGATAATCAACTTTAAGGGTATACATAGAAAATCTACAATGTATTTATCTATGGGTCTTTGCCGGTGAAAACCAAAACCTTGCATTTGACCTGCCCTTAAAACATATTTCCAAATACATGCTTCAGCTTTCGTTGCTCCTCTCCGATTTTCGTGAGCGTAGTTTCTGAGTTTGGGATTATAGTGATGGGCATTGTAAGGCATGGTTTAAAAGTAACAATATTGGGGATAAGTAGCGCGCGGGAGCTCCCCCGGCCTCCGCCTTCCCCCTCACAGAGGGAGAAAAACGCTGCGCAATGATTGCGCAAAATGAGTTGACAAACCACTCGAATTTAGCACTCCCTTTAATAAAGCCTTAATCTCATCCCCCTCTTGAGGGGGTGGCCGAAGGCCGGGGGAGTTTCAACACAACAAAATCTCTCCCACATTCTCCCACCTCTCTTTCCATTTCCTTTATCCCACAAATAGCAAAGCTTTTCACGCTATAGACAATTTTTATACTCTAAAATCAGTTACCCTAAACACCACAACTTATCAACAAACTACCAACAGGTGGGTAAAAGTGGGAGAATAATTCTATTTTTGGGTCTCTAAGCACGGAATAGTTAAGATGCTGAATCTGATAGGAGTACATGAGTGTAAGATGGATGCTAAGGGCCGGGTGGCTATACCCGCAGGCCTAAAGAAGCAGCTATTGCCCATGCTCGAGCGCGGATTCGTCATCAAACGCAGCGTGTTTCAAAAGTGCCTTGAATTGTACCCCATGGACGAATGGGAACGCACCATGAACAAGGTGAACAAGCTCAACCGCTTTGTAAAAAAGAATAACGACTTCATCCGCATGTTTACTGCCGGGGTGAAGCTGATTGATATGGACGCTAACGGAAGACTCAACATCCCTAAAGACCTGATGAATTTCGCCAATCTGTCTAATGACCTGGTGCTTTCATCTTCTGTAGGGATGATAGAAGTGTGGAACAAGGATGCCTACGAAAACTCAATTAATGACCCCGAAGTGGACTTTGGAGCATTGGCCGAGGATGTAATGGGAAGCCTTAACGAGTCCGAAGATGGAGTATCATAAACCAGTTCTTTTACATCAATGTATAGACCTGCTCAACATAAAGGAAGACGGCACTTACGTGGATGTAACCTTTGGCGGAGGAGGGCATAGCCGAGAAATCCTAAAGCACCTTACCACAGGCAAACTTTACGGTTTTGACCAGGACCCTGATGCCCTTGCCAACGTGCCGGACAGCCCAAATTTTAAGCTGATAAGCGCCAATTTCAGGCACCTCAAAAAAAGCCTGCGCCTGCATGGTGTAAAGGCAATTGACGGACTGCTGGGCGACTTTGGAGTTTCATCTCACCAAATAGACCAACCTGAACGTGGTTTCAGCACCCGCTTTGAAGGCCCTTTGGATATGCGCATGAACACTGATAAGGAGTTAACTGCCGCCAAAGTGCTTAATGAGTTTTCAGAGGATGAGCTTTTCAGGATTTTGAAAGAGTACGGTGAAATACCAAGACCAAAGCCTTTGGTAAAAGCTATAGTGGAGAGCCGCCCACTTTTTACCACCACTGACTTGAAAAAGGCAATGGAAAAACACGTTCCCCCGCAAAAGCAAGGGCAGTTTTTAGCCAGAATATTCCAGGCTATACGGATTGAAGTGAATGAAGAGCTTGTAGTAATACACGAGCTATTGGAGCAGGCTACCGAAATGTTGAAACCGGGAGGACGCATAGTTACCATGGCCTACCATTCTTTGGAAGACCGACCCGTAAAAAATTATTTCCGCTACGGAAATGTGGAGGGCGAACCCCAAAAGGATTTCTACGGAAACCTTATTCGCCCGCTGGAGCCTATCACGCGAAAGCCGATAGTAGCAGATGAAAATGAAATTAGTGAGAACCCAAGAGCAAGAAGCGCCAAGTTGCGCGCTGCCGAAAAGTTAGAACAATGAGCGAGGCCGCTGAAAATATCGGCACAGGAAAATTTAAAAATAAGCTGGTAAATCCTGTAAAGGGAGTTTTTACCGGGCAGTTTTTAATAAGCCCACAGCTAGCCAAACACTGGCCCTACATTATTTACCTCAGCCTGCTTGCGCTGATAATGATTGCCAGTAGCCATAGTGCCGACAAAAAGGTGCACCAGATAAGCAAGCTACGCTCGCAAATGAAGGAATTGAACTCTGAATACATCGACACACGCTCAAGGCTGATGATACAGAGCATGGAATATAAAGTATTGGAAAAAGGAGCCGGGCTGGGACTGGAAAAATCAGACACCCCGCCAGTGATAATAAAGAAAGAGAAAGAAGATTAGTGGAGGATAAAAAATCCATATTGAACCGAATGTACTTCGCGGCCATCCCGTTTTTTTTGATGGCTGTGTTTGTTTTGGTTAAACTCTTCATTATTCAATATACGGAGGGGCCAGAGCTACGTGCGCTTTCACAAAAAGAGGCCATTCGTGAGATTAACATTGAAGCCGACCGTGGCAACATTTTTAGCAGTGATGGTAAGCTACTCGCCACTTCCATGCCTGTCTACGATCTTTATTTTGACCCCGGAACGGTAAAGGAAGACATCTTTAACAACCAAATCACCAACCTCAGCGCCAAACTGGCTCTTCAGTTTCCTGAGAGAACAATACGCCAATGGGAAACCTACATCCGCCAGAAAAGAGGTCAGGGTTCTCGCTACGTAAAACTAGGTGAAGACGTAACCTTTTCTGACCTGCAGAAAATAAAGGAATACCCCATTTTTAATGAAGGCCGCTACAAAGGCGGACTGATTTACGAGCAAAAAAACTACCGCAAAATGCCTTTGGGCAAAATTGCCGAACGCACTATTGGCTATGACCATTTGCGCGGACGTACTGGTATTGAAGGGGCTTTCTCCAATTACCTTACGGGAACAGATGGTAAACGCCTAAAGCAAAAAGTAAGCAACGGTAACTGGAAGCCAGTAACCGATTCTTATGAAATAGAACCGGAGGATGGTCTGGATATCATCACAACCATCGATACCAAAATTCAGGATATAGCGCACCATGAGCTTTTAAAGGCATTGGAAAAATTTGAGGCTGACCACGGCTGTGTGGTAGTAATGGATGTGAAAACCGGAGCTATTCGCGGCATTGCCAATTTGGGCCGAACTGAGGAAGGCACCTACTTTGAAAAGCGGAATTATGCCGTTTGGGAAAGCACTGAACCGGGCTCTACCTTTAAACTGGCCTCGGTAATGGTGGCATTGGAAGATGGCGTGATTGACACCAACACCATTGTAGACACAGAAAATGGTCTGTACGAAATCTATAAAAAGAAGGTAAAGGACAGCAACTACCACAATGGCGAAGGTGGCTACGGCAAGGTTACCCTCAACCGTGCTTTTGAGCTTTCATCCAACGTGGGTATAGTAAAACTGATTTACGACCGCTACCGTACCGAACCTGAAAAGTTTGTAGACAGACTCTATACCATGGGCCTTAACGAGCCACTGGGTCTTTCCATAAAAGGAGAAGGACTACCCAAAATCCCAAAGCCGGGAGATGCTAACTGGAGCGGAATTACACTTCCGTGGATGGCCTTTGGGTATCAGGTGAGCTTTACCCCACTTCAGGTTTTAACCTTTTACAATGCTGTGGCTAATGATGGCGTAATGATTAAGCCGCGCTTTATTGAAAGCATTTCCAAACACGGAAAAGTGGTGGAGCAACGCGAGGTTAAGGTTATAAACCCGGCCATTTGCTCTAAGGAAACTTTAACCAAAGTGCAGAAGATGCTGGAAGGCGTGGTATTGCGCGGAACTGCAACCAACATCAAAAACCCATTGGTAACCATGGCAGGCAAAACCGGCACCTGCCAACTTAATTACTGGAAAGCCGAAACCCGAGATTATCAGGCATCCTTTGCGGGATACTTCCCAGCGGAAAATCCACGCTATAGCTGCATCGTGGTAATCAATAAACCCAATAATCACCGAGGCTATTACGGATCTACCGTAGCCGCCCCCGTATTTAAGGCCATTTCCGAAAGTGTTTACCTGGATACCCCAAGAGAGATAACCCCTCACGCCCCCACTCAATACGCTCAGTGGTTGGCCGAGGATGATGAAGCCATTGAAATAAACGCCCATATAGTTCCAAACTTTAAAGGAAGGGATGGATCGGAAGTACTCAGCATATTGGAAAACCAAGGCTACAAAGTAAAGCTGGAAGGCAATGGAAAAGTACAATGGCAATACCCTCCTGCTGGTAGCAGAATCAGTCCACGGGCTTTAATCGAATTGAAATTAGGCTAATGAAATTGCTTAAAGACATATTATACCGCGCCCCAATTCTCGATTCCATCGGGACCACCAATGTGGCCGTTCAAAACGTCACCTTTGATTCCCGTAAGGTGGTGAAAGAGTCACTGTTTGTAGCCATTCCGGGCACTGTGGTGGATGGTCATGACTTTATTGCCAAAGCCATTGAACTGGGTGCACGCTCCATTATCTGCGAAAAGCTGCCTGCCGAAATAAGCGAAAAGGTAACCTACATACAGGTAAAGGATGCCCACGCTACACTAGGCATAGTGGCTTCCAACTTTTTTGACAACCCCTCCACCAAACTAAAACTGGTTGGCATTACAGGTACTAATGGAAAAACTACCGTGGCCACGTTAAGCCACAGGCTTTTTATGGCTCTGGGCCAAAAGTCAGGTTTGCTATCCACAGTAAATATTATGATTGGTAAGGAAGTACATCCTGCCACGCACACCACTCCAGACCCCGTAAGCCTGAATGACTATTTAAAGAAAATGGTGGATGCCGGTTGCAAATACTGCTTTATGGAAGCAAGCAGCCACGGGATAGAGCAAAGGCGTATTGCGGGACTGCAGTTTGCCGGAGCCGTATTTACCAATATCAGCCACGACCATCTGGATTACCACAAAACCTTTGACGACTACATCCTCGCCAAGAAGGCGCTGTTTGACAGTTTACCTGCTAATGCTTTTGCGCTGGTAAACCAGGATGACAAACATGGCCGGACCATGCTTTTACACAGCAAAGCCGAAAAACATGGCTTTGCCCTAAAAACAGATGCCGAGTTTAAAGTAAAAATTATAGAGCATCAACTTAACGGAATGCTGCTAAGACTGGGCAATCAGGATGTTTGGACTAAGCTGATCGGCAACTTTAATGCTCTTAACCTGGCTGCCGTTTATGGCATTGCCATGCTTTTAGGTGAGGAGGAATTACAGGTTGTTACTGCCATCAGTAACCTTCAATCTGTAGAAGGGAGGTTTCAATATTTCCGCTCCAACAATGGAGTTACGGCAATAGTGGATTACGCCCACACACCCGATGCCCTTAAAAATGTATTGGAAACCATTGGAAAAATCCGCACCGGAGCCGAAACGGTAATTACCGTGGTAGGATGTGGTGGAAACCGTGATGCTACCAAACGTCCGGAAATGGCCAACATCGCCACGCAGCTGAGCGACCAGGTAATTCTCACTTCTGACAATCCCAGAAATGAAGATCCTGACGCCATTATAGGCGAAATGGAGGCTGGGGTAGAAATGCACCTGCGCCACAAATACCTGAGCATTACCAATCGTAAAGAGGCTATTCGTGCCGCAACGCGTTTGGCCAAAAAAGATGATATCGTACTGATAGCCGGAAAAGGCCACGAAAAATACCAGGAGATAAATGGTGAAAGACATCCTTTTGATGACCTCGCCATTGTCCGTGAATCCCTAAATCAAATCCCAAGCTAATGCTGTACTACCTGTTTACATTTTTAGATGAAAAGTATGATGTGCCGGGCGCAGGGGTGTTCCAGTTTATCACGTTCCGCGCAGCAATGGCGGTTATTTTCTCATTGCTGATTTGTTTGGTTTTTGGAAAACAACTCATCCAAATGCTATTGAAAAAGCAGGTGGGCGAAACAGTACGTGACCTTGGTTTGGAAGGTCAGGCAGAAAAGGCCGGAACCCCAACCATGGGTGGCCTTATCATCCTCATGGGGATTTTAGTTCCCGTACTCCTATTTGCCCGCCTTGAAAATATCTACATCATTACCCTATTGATTACCACCGTTTGGATGGGTGCAGTAGGCTTTTTGGATGATTACATCAAAGTATTTAAAAAGGATAAAAAAGGCCTCCCCGGTAAATTTAAGGTTGTTGGTCAGGTTGGTTTAGGAATCATAGTGGGTAGCCTGCTATTCTTTAATCCGGAAGTAACCATTAAGGAGAGAGTGGAGCGAGCGCATGTTGTGGAAACTCAGGACGGCCGTGTACTTCAGCAACTGCCAGTTTATAGTGATGCGGAAAAATCCTTAAAAACCACTATCCCCTTCTTTAAGGATAATGAGTTCGATTACTCCCGTTTCATTAGCTGGATAGGTGACGATTACATGAAATGGGCCTGGCTCATTTTCATTCCGATTGTAATTTTTATCACTACGGCAGTTTCCAATGGCGCCAATCTTACCGATGGAATTGATGGTCTTGCAACAGGTACTTCTGCAATTATAGGCGTTACTCTGGGCATTTTTGCCTATGTATCGGGTAGCATCATTTTCGCAGATTACCTCAACATTATGTACATCCCCAACTCGGCTGAGCTGGTAGTATTTATAGGAGCATTTGTTGGGGCTTGCATCGGTTTCCTTTGGTACAATACTCATCCTGCCCAGGTTTTTATGGGTGATACGGGTAGCCTTGCCATCGGTGGAATTATTGCCGTATTCGCGATTGCCATCCGTAAAGAACTTTTGATTCCCATAGTATGTGGAATCTTCCTGGTGGAAAACCTTTCGGTGGTAATGCAGGTGAGCTACTTCAAGTACACCAAAAAGAAATTTGGCGAAGGCCGCAGAATATTCCTGATGTCGCCATTACATCACCACTATCAAAAGAAGGGCTATCACGAAAGTAAAATTGTAACCCGCTTTTGGATTATTGGAATTTTTCTGGCCATCCTAACCTTTGTAACCCTTAAGCTGCGCTAGTGAGCATCTCTAAAAAAATAGCGATTCTCGGGGCTGGCGAAAGCGGTGTGGGCGCAGCAATGCTCGCGCAAAAGCTGGGCTATGAAATCTGGCTTTCTGATGGTGGTAAGATAAAACCAGAATACCGCGAGCAACTGGACAAACTGTCTATTCCTTATGAGGAGGGTACTCATACCTATGAGCAAATACTAAACGCGGATTTGGTAGTGAAGAGCCCGGGTATTCCCGCGAAAGCGGAGGTAGTGAAAGCCATTGTAAACAAAGAGATTGAACTGATTTCTGAAATAGAATTTGGCTCGCGCTACTGCAAAGGGAAAATTATTGCAATAACCGGTAGCAACGGAAAAACCACCACTACCCTGCTTACGCACCACATTTTAAAAAATGCCGGGCTTAAGGTAGCCTTGGCGGGAAACATCGGCAGCAGCTTGGCGGGAAGTATAGCAGAAGGAGATGCCGACTATTATGTGGTAGAGGTTTCCAGCTTTCAGCTGGATGACATCAACAGCTTTAAGCCGCACATCGCCATCCTTACCAACATTACGCCCGACCACCTGGACCGCTACGATTACAAGCTGGAAAACTACGCGGCCAGCAAATTCGCCATTACCCGCTACCAGGATGAAAACGACTATTTCATCTGGAATATGGACGACCCCGAGACATTGAATTACAAAGACAAATTTGACATAAAGGCCAAAAGCCTTGCGCTAAGCCTAAAGCCCCAACCTATAGAAGGGGCCTGGCTTGACGAGAATAACACTATACAGATAACACTAAACAATCAGGAACAAATGAGCATCAACGAACTGGCCCTACAAGGCAAGCACAACACTTACAACAGCATGGCATCCGGGCTGGCAAGTAAGTTATTAGGCATCCGGAAAGAAACTATACGCGAGAGCCTGGCCGGTTTTGACAGCATTGAGCACCGCCTTGAGCCCGTACTGCAGGTGTACGGTGTGCAATACATCAACGACAGTAAGGCCACTAATGTTAACTCTACCTGGTACGCCTTGGAAAGCATGCAAACCCCTACCGTGTGGATTGTTGGCGGTGTGGATAAGGGCAACGACTATAGTGAACTATATGATTTGGTGGACGATAAGGTGAAGGCCATTATTTGTTTGGGTGTGGATAACAGTAAGCTACATGCTGCTTTTGAAAGCCGTGTAGATTTGATTATTGATGCCGCTGATATGGACGAAGCCGTGCGCATGAGCTACAAAATGGCCGATAAGGGAGACAGCGTATTGCTAAGCCCTGCCTGTGCCAGTTTTGATTTGTTTGAAAATTATGAAGATAGAGGAAGGCAGTTTAAGCAGGCTGTGAGGAATTTGTAGGAGGCCCTTCGACTATCGCTCAGGGTGACAGGCGTTTAGGCTTAGAGAAGAAGGTTGGCCGCCCCCCCTTCGCCCCTACTTCGACAGGCTCAGCACAGGCTCTCAAGGGGGGATAGCTACAAGGGGCGTTGAAACTTTGAAGAAATAAAAACTTGGCGGATTAGAAAATGAAGTTGATAAAATGCACCGACCCAGTTCTCCCCTTGAGGGGAGGTAGAGGGGTGAAAGTGTAGGTTGAAAAATGATAAAGGAAAACTAATCTGCGAATTAGAAAATAAAACTGGATAAAAAGCCCCGGCCCAAATCCCCCCTTGAGGGGGGCGCAGGGGGGGGTGAGGAGTTTACATAAGATGAAAATAAAATTAGCAGTCATATTGATGCTCGGGTTGCTGTGTAGTTGTACTAGCAGCAAAACATCTTTGATTATTGGGGACCATTATGATGAGGAAACTGACATAACTACACTTATTATTATGCCTTACGGAAATATCCTTATTCCCGGGAAGTGGACCAAAACCAGTTATTATGAAGATAGCCGTCAACACATTTTCAAGAACGCGGACTCTGTGCATATAGCAGTTACAAAAGCTCCTCAAGAGAAGTACTCCTTTTACGAAGAAGGTATAAGCGATGGCCAGTTTGCTGAAAAGTTTTACGAATGGGAAAAGGAATATTTTGAAGAACAAGGCTACACCGTTGAACTATTGCAAAATGATGCTGGATTTATTGTATGGAGAGCAGTAATTGGTGATGAGAACACCATTCTACTATTTGGAGCTAAGAATCCTTACGCCTTTAACCTGGCTGTGTTTTCAGATATCTGGCCTGATGAAAAGCGAATTGAATTCCTAGAAAACATATTTAAAAACAATTAACATCAAACCTGAAGTCGTAATACTTAATACCACATACCTAATACCAATACAATGGCAACACTACTAAACAGAATACAAGGCGACCGCACCCTTTGGGTGATAGCGGTGCTATTGGCTTTGTTTAGCCTGTTGCCGGTGTACAGCGCCAGTAGCAACATTGCCTTTTTATATGGTAGTGGTGATACGTTTGGGATGTTGGCACGCCATGGTTTGCACTTGGTTTTGGGACTGATATTGATGTATGCTGCTCACAAAATACCGTACCGCCACTTTGGGGCTTTGTCTATGATATTGATGCCCGTGGCCGTTTTGCTTTTGATTTACACATTGTTTCAGGGGCATACAGTTGCCAATGCAGCAAGGTGGATTCAAATACCCGTACTAGGCTGGACCTTCCAAACCTCTGCCTTTGCCAGCATAGTACTGATGATTTACATTGCCCGTTATCTTGCGAAAGCCGAACCCGAAAAAATCAAAAGCTTTAAGAAGTCGTTTGTTCCGTTGCTGCTTCCCATCTTTTTGGTTTGTGGATTTGTGCTGCCTGCTAACTTCAGTACGGCTGCTTTGATATTTGGGGTTTCGTTGATTCTGCTTTTTATTGGTGGCTACCCACTTAAAAACCTGGCCATTATTATTGGTGGCGGCATTGTCACCCTTGGGCTTTTCATACTGCTGGTAATGGCATTCCCCAACATCAGTAACCGTGTTGAAACCTGGAAAGGCCGTATAGAGAATTTCCGTAGCGGAGATGTGGAGGAAAACTACCAGGTAACCAAGGCCAAAATGGCGATTGCCGAGGGAATGGTAATTGGCAAGGGACCAGGCAAAAGCATTCAGAAAAACTTTTTACCGCAATCCAACTCCGATTTTATTTACGCAGTAATTGTAGAGGAATTTGGAACTGTGGGCGGTTTCCTGATCGTATTCTTCTACTCCCTGTTTCTTATTAGGGTTTTGATAATCGCCACACGGGCTACAAGCAAATTTGCCATGCTGGTGGCTGCCGGTACCGGCTTTGCCATATTAATACAAGCCTTTGTAAACCTGGGGGTAGCTGTAAACCTATTACCCGTTACGGGGCAAACCTTACCACTGATTAGTGCCGGGGGTTCCAGTATTTGGATGACCTGTATGGCCATTGGTATTATCCTCAGCGTAAGCAGAGGAAAGCAAGAGGAAGAAGATATTGTAGATAATGAAAATGAAGTTGTAGAACCAAATCTGGCAGGAGCATGACCATTTCAAAAAGTATAATAATAATAGTAAGCACAACGCCATTCACGCTGCGTCACTCCTCTCCTTTTAGGAGAGGGGCCGGGGGTGAGGTAAAAACACCTGCCCATGCCTAAGTATAGATTTATGATAAGTGGAGGCGGTACCGGGGGGCATATTTTCCCAGCAATTGCCATTGCTGATAAGCTGAAGGAAATGGAACCCGATTCCGAGTTTCTGTTTGTGGGTGCACAAGACCGCATGGAAATGGAGCGTGTACCAGCAGCGGGCTACAAGATAGAAGGCCTATGGATTAGCGGCATCCAGCGAAAGCTTACGGCCAGCAACCTGATGCCGTGATAGGGACTGGTGGCTTTGCCAGTGGGCCATTGCTATATGTGGCGGCCAAGCGGAAAATCCCAACGGTAATACAGGAGCAAAACTCCTTTCCGGGAATCACCAATAAAATACTGGCACCCAAGGTGAACAAGATTTGCGTGGCCTATGAGCAGATGGATCGCTTTTTCCCGGCCCATAAAATTATGCTTACCGGTAATCCCATCCGTGAAACGGTAAAGAAAATAAACCCGGACAGAGCTTTTGCTCACAGTACTTTCAACTTAGACCCTTCCAAACAAACCTTACTGGTATTGGGTGGTAGCCTTGGTGCAAGGCGCATAAATGAATTAATCGCACAAAATCTGGATGAACTATTGGGTCAAGGCATTAATATCCTTTGGCAAACAGGTAAACTATACTTCGATAAGTTGAATGAAGAGTTTGGAGGGCGGCAAAATGAAAACTTCCGTTTGATGCCTTTCATTAAAAATATGGACGATGCCTACGCCATGGACATCATCATTAGCCGTGCTGGTGCCGGAACGATATCAGAATTGGCCGTTGCAGCCAAGGCCACTTTACTTATCCCTTCACCCAATGTGGCCGAAGACCACCAAACCAAAAATGCAACTGCCCTGGTACGCAAAAATGCCGCTCTGCTTTTCCGCGAAAGCGAAACGAACGAGATGTTTTTGAAAGCCGTAAGCGACCTGAAAGAACAGAAGGCAAAACTGGAAGAGAACATTACCAAATTTGCCATGCCCCATGCAGCAGCAGAGATTGCCGAAGAAGTTTTAAAACTGGTGAAAGCGAATGCTTGATAAAGACAATATATATCTGATTGGAATTGGCGGCATTGGCATGAGCGCGCTGGCTCGCTATTTCAAAAGCATTGGCAAAAATGTGGCCGGATATGATCGCGTTCAAACACCCCTTTGCATTCTTCTGGAGAACGAAGGCATGGCTATTCATTATGAAGATTCTGTTGACCTAATACCAAAGGCCTTTAAAGACTCAAAAACCACTGCCATTATTTACACGCCCGCCATTCCTGTGGACATGACCGAGTTGGAATACTTTAAAGCCAATGGCTTTGAGTTAATGAAGCGGGCCTTGGTTTTGGGCAAAATCAGTCAAAAGCATACTTGCCTGGCTGTTGCGGGCACCCATGGCAAAACCACTACTTCTGCCCTATTGGCGCACTTGTTTAAGCAGGCCGGGCACAACGTCACCGCTTTCCTTGGCGGGATTTCATCAAATTACCAAACCAACTTTTTGGCAGGGGATGAAAACGGAATATTGGTAGCTGAGGCTGATGAATACGACCGTAGCTTTTTACA
>CAXBJE010000050.1:0-12279 GCA_963975525.1 uncultured Owenweeksia sp.
ACCATAAGTTGAGCTTAGTTTGGCATTTCTGGGGCATGGTTCAAGCTGCTTTAATACTGGCTTTCAAAGCGATTGCCTGATGAGTTGAAACGTGGCTTTTTAAAAACCTGCTTGCCTATTAACCATCAATTTGTGTTGCAGGCTCATCTATTGAAATGAAGCGCCTAGCTCTTGTACTATACCACCATAACAGGAAACATTAAAAATACATGACCATTCACCAAAAGTGAGTTTTGAAAGTTTAGAAGCAGATTGAAAGAAGGGAAGTTGAAAATTTGGCTATCAGCTTATTCCTTAATGGTAAACGAGGCTGTAAGACCCACACTAAAGTTTCGAGGGAGTTTGTCAACTCCAAATATTGCTCTTGAGTGTTGCCCTTTTTCTTCGAAAATTTTCACAAATAATTCAGAAGCACCATTAGCCATTTTTGGGGCATCGTCCCAGTCCGGGCCAGACTGATAATACACATCGATATGATTAAGTCCCACAAGCTTATCAAAACCAATTACCTTCCTTACCTGTGCCAACACATTTAAGGCACATAACTCTATGGCTTTAAAACCATCATTAGTTGTTAACCCTTCACCCAACCTGCCCAAATAAAGATATTCTCCACTAAGGATTGGAAACTGAATAGCGATGTAGGCTATACTTCCGCGGATGTTTACCGAAACGTAACTACCGCCTGGTTCTGAGGCTTCGGGTAGCTGATAGTTGAACTTAATTAAGTTTTCGTCAGGTGTCATATAATGCTGGTTAGCGTTGGGGTTTTAGATTTAAATCTGTGACAATTGGCCTAAAAATTCAAGGGTATCCTGTTGTCAACCTCATTCATGAATTCAAACAACTGATCGCCTAAAATTTCCTTTTGAATAAGTTTTGACTGCTTTTCAAACTCTTCAAACTTGTTGGTGTGCCCGGTGTAACTAAAGTCAATTGGTCTGGTTTTTATCTGGTAAATAAATCCTAAAAGCCCAATTCCAAATACTGCAATGCTGGACTTTACTTTAAAACCATAAAGTCGTTTTGGTAGAGCGTTCAAAATAAGGTTTACCACAATAACGCTAAAGATTATCAGCACCAGGTCGTAGTTGTTCCACCACCAAATATTACCAAAACCACCAACATAGCTGGTGCTTGGGAAGAACAGGTTAACTCCACCCCAAACACTTGCTGGCGTTGGCATATCTTCAAAAAGGTGGAATAGAAACCCAAAAAAGAAAGCCAGGAGAGAGAATTTAAGTGATCCTATATGCTGTTGGAATGCATTGAACTTTAGCTTTCGCTTAATTAGGAAGCTCAGTAGAATTGAAAAGAGGATAAGAACCAGAGGAGCTAAAATGGAATGCATGGCTGCATGATGCGAATACCAGAACTTTCCAAAGTAGATGTCTTTACCAGAGTGCTGCAGGTTGAAAAAGGCTCCAATCGTTCCATCAAACTTTGACCACAACGAAATAGCATCAAAATCAGGTAATGCACCTCCCAGCCCGCCTGAGAGGATAATTAATCCCTTCTTTTTAAATGAACCATTAGATATGGTGGCGAATACAGTGCCTACGGCTACTCCGGTTAGTGTATGTGATATGATGTCCAAATTAAGCTAGAAGGGGATTATATAAAGCTGAAGTGGGGTATTGTAGCAAGGAGTGTGAATCCACGGCCGTGTGGAAACATGAGACCAGTTTTCTAGCTCCAGTAATTCTGATTCAATTACCCATAATAATCGTATGAATTTAACCGCGCTACTATTATAAATTCCTTTGACTCTGACTGGAATCATTAAGCCTGGTAGTTTTTCTACCGTTTTTTCTAGGTGATCAATTAGATTCATGAAATCAGCTTTGTGTCTTTGTGGTACTTGCGATTTATCTAATCTTAAAATTTCGCCAGCTTTACTTGCTAATCTTTGGTTTGCCGTACCCTCGTGAGTAGCCATTTCATAATTGATAACGCCTAGCCTCCCCAAAAATCTACTGGTTGAGTTGTCCATAGTGTAAATTTTCAAGTAATAATGCTTCTTAGTTCAATAAGCACTAGAATCAATAACAACAAAAACCCCACAATAAAGGTAGATACCTGCCATATGAACAGATTCCATGTTTTTCTACCAAGCAATTTAGCTTTTGCTCTTTCATTTTCTATTCCTTCTAATTTTACGGTGTTTCTTTTCCGGGCAATTTGTGCGGTTAATTTAAAGTCGTCTAGTCGATTTAAAACTACACTTAGTCCAATCCCAATAGATGCTAATGTGGTAAAACAGCCTATCCAAAAAAGCAATTTTTGAAAATAGTTTAATGAAATGTTGTCACCTTGAATGAAGTCAATCGTAAAGCCTAAAAGTGCAATTGTAATTCCAATTACTAGATTATTTGCGAATCCAAGTTGAGATATACGAATGTTTTGCCATCTAATAAAACTCTCGCCAGTACTCATAATTAAAAGTTTTTTATCTCGTTATCACATCTTGATTTCAAAAAGAAGGAAGTTTAGGTTAGTTTAACCCTACATCTTCAACTGCCTGTCATGCTCCCTTTTCATATCCTTATCCTTTATGGAAGCGCGTTTGTCGTACAGCTTTTTACCGGTGGCCAGGGCAATTTCAAGCTTGGCAATGCCATTATCATTAATGTAGAGGCGTAGCGGTACAATAGTATTATTACCACCCTTGGTGAGGTTTTCGTGGAGTTTTACCAATTCTCTTTTGTGGAGGAGTAATTTACGCTCTCGGGTAGGGTCGTGGTTTTGATCACTGCCATGGCTGTATTCGGCAATGTTCATGTTTTTGATGTACAGCTCATCGCCCTTAAAGTAGCAATAGCTCTCGGGGAGACTGGCCTTACCATCTCTAATAGATTTTATCTCGGTGCCAAGCAGCTTAATACCAGCCTCGTATTTATCGAGAATCTCGTATTCAAACCTAGCTTTGCGGTTCTTTATATTTATGTTGTCTTTTGACATAGGCTGGCAAATATAGTAAGCTTATCCTTCCGTATTTTCGCGGGCAGAATCTGTTTACAGTTTAAAGTTGAATGTTCAAAGTTTGAGCGAATAAGAACATTCAACCTTGAGCCTTGAACCTTGAACTGAATGCATGTATAAAAGTATTATCCGTCCGATATTTTTTAGCTACGATCCTGAAAAAATTCATCATTTCACCTTTAAGCTGATAAAGGCCCTCCACAAAATTCCCGGTATGGCCGCTATTAACCGCAGCATGTTTAACGTTGAGGATAAACGGTTGGAGGTAAACCTTTTTGGTTTGGATTTTAAAAACCCCGTTGGGTTGGCTGCCGGTTTTGATAAGGACGGAAAACTGTTTGACGAACTGGGCAATTACGGCTTCGGCTTTATTGAAGTAGGCACGGTTACCCCCAAGGCCCAGGCTGGAAATGAGAAACCACGCCTTTTCAGACTTCCTGCTGATAGTGGTATAATAAACCGTATGGGCTTTAATAATGGGGGAGTAGATGAGTTGGTGGAGCGCCTGAAAAAGAGAAAGCCAAGTAACCTAATTATTGGTGGTAACATTGGTAAAAACAAGATTACACCCAATGAACAGGCTCTTGATGATTACTTGATTTGCTTTGACAAGCTGTTTGATTTTGTGGATTATTTTGTGGTGAATGTTTCTTCACCCAACACCCCAGGATTACGCGAACTACAGGAAAAGGAGCCATTAAAAAAGCTGTTGATGGCTTTGGTGAAGGAGAATACTTCTTATGCCCACCCTAAGCCTATCCTTTTAAAAATCGCTCCTGATCTTACCGACTCTCAATTGGATGATATCATTGAAATCGTTAGAGATTCCAAGATTGACGGGGTTATTGCCACCAATACAACCATCTCCCGCCAAGGACTAAAAACGGATGCCAAAAAAGTGGAAAACATTGGTGCTGGCGGATTGAGCGGGAAACCCGTACAGGCCAGATCTACGGAAGTGATTGCTTATTTACATAATAAGTCTGGCGGTAAATTGCCCATAATAGCCGTTGGTGGCATTTTTACCGCAGAAGATGCTTTGGAGAAGTTAAACGCTGGTGCCAGTCTGGTGCAGGTTTATACCGGGTTTATTTATGAAGGCCCTGCTATGGTTAAGAAAATCTGTAAAGGGATCTTGAAGGCTAGATCGTAATCGGTTCGTATTTCGCCCCCGCCAGAATGTACGGGCTGGCCTTTGGGGCTGATATGTAAGGTTTATAGATTATCGAGGGGCTTCACCCCTCGTTTTTGGATGCCGCCCCTTCGGGGCTTGCTTTAATTTTCCCATTCTTTTAGGCGAGGGGCGTTGCCGCCTCGCAGGTTTATTTCGCTCCTTCGGAGCTTTAAATTGAGCAGTCATTAAGAAGAAGGCCCTGAAAGGGCAACATCTGTTAATATCCGGTGTAGCGTTATGTAATAAGAAAGAAGTGAATAATTTCTAAGCCATGAAGGGGTAAGAAATAATAACATTCTGGCAAGCGGAATGAGGGTTAAGAAGAGTGGACTTAGAGCCCTGAAGGGGCTTAATATGCCAACATCCCGTTAAGCGGGATGAATAAAGTAAAATGAACAAATTAGAAGCCCCGAAGGCCAGCCCGTACATTGTGGCGGGGGTGTAATCACCTAAAAGGCAGAATTAAAGTATTTCAAAGCCTTTATCATCCGCGAACCATACCAGCTAAACAACTCCCCATCTACAATCCGCAGGGTAGATTTTGGAAAGTAGGTAGCTACTTCCTTTAAATCTCCAGTGGTAAAGGAATAAGGCTCTGAAGAGAGTAAAACCACCTCTGGTTTCAGTTCGGCTAATTCCTGTAAAGTAAAAACAGGGTAGCGGTCTTTATGGTTTTGTACCACATTTATGAGGTTGGCTTCCTGCAACATGGAGTTGATGAAAGTAGCATCAGCCGTAACCATATAAGGGTCTTTCCAAATAAAATAAGCAGCTGTTTTGGGAGTGGAGCTCTTCTCCCGAAGTTCTTGCCTTAGCCTATTAATTTCGGAATTTATTGCTTTTGCCTCGGTTTGCTTACCGCAGATATGGCCCACTTCGGCAATCATTTTGGTAGCATCATCAACTGTTACAATATCACTCAGCCAAACAGGGATGTCCTCAGCCAAAGCCTCAATTTGCTCCTTTATATTTTCTTCCTTGTTTCCAAGGATAAGGTCAGGTTTTAGGCTGCGAATTTTTTCAATCTGTAAATCCTTGGTTCCGCCAATTATGGTTTTCTCCTTAAGCCAGTTTTTGGGATGTACGCAGTAGGCAGTAATGCCCACAACACTTTCACCTAAACCAAGGTCATAGAGTAGTTCGGTTTGAGAAGGCACCGTTGAGACAATGCGCAACGGTGCTTTTTCCAAATGTACTTTTCGGCCAACCTGATCAGTAAACTCGGGCATAGGCCGTGATTAGCTCAGTGCGCCAATAATATCGTGCTTGGTAACAATGTGGTAGCCACCTTCAGGAAGTTTTACCAACACAGCGCTGGTTTCCTTATTAATGTGTTTGGCCACAGATTTAATTTCTTCGGTAGCATTTACCACAGGGTAGGGCTTACCCATCACCTCGGCAACAGTTTTATCTCCCGTAGAAGGGTCATTCATAATCATGGAGAAAAGGTGGGCATCATCCAATGAACCAACCAAATTATCGCCATTCATCACAGGTAACTGCGAAATATCGTGTTTCTGCATTTTCTGGATGGCGTGAGATACCAATTCAGAATCTTTAACGGTAACCAGAGGAAGGTTGGCATGGCCGCGCATCAAATCCTGAGCGGTAGATATTTCGTTGTTCAAAAAGCCACGATCGCGCATCCAGTCATCATTAAACACTTTACCTACATAGCGGCTGCCATGGTCATGGAATAGCACAACTACAACATCATCTTCTTTTAGCTCATGCTTCATTTGGCGAATAACCTGATAGGCCGAACCTGCAGAATAACCCAAAAACAGACCTTCTTTTTTGGCCAGCTCACGGGTAACCAAAGCACCGTCCTTATCCGTCACTTTTTCAAAGCGGTCAATCACGCTAAAATCTACGTTGGCCGGAAGAATGTCTTCACCAATACCTTCTGTGATGTAGGAGTAAATCTCGTTTTCGTCAAACTCGCCTGTTTCGTGGTATTTCTTAAAGACAGAACCATAGGTATCCGCGCCCCAAATCTTAATATTCGGATTCTTCTCTTTTAGATATTTTCCAACACCTGAAATAGTTCCACCAGTACCCACACCTACTACAAAGTGCGTGATTTTACCATCGGTTTGCTCCCAAATCTCAGGGCCCGTGCTTTCGTAGTGCGCCTGGGTATTCCCCACGTTGTCGTACTGATAAGGGTAAAATGAATTTGGAATTTCCTTATTAAGGCGCGAAGCCACAGAATAGTAGGAGTCCGGATGCTCTGCAGCCACATTGGTGGGGCAAACATGAATTTCAGCACCCATGGCTCTTAGAATGTCCATTTACTCTGCTTATCGCTCAGGGTACAGATAACCTTGTATCCCTTTACAATGGCGGCCAGTGCCAGCCCCATCCCTGTGTTTCCGGAAGTACACTCAATGATGGTTCCACCTGGTTTTAGCTTTCCTTCCTTTTCGGCATTTTCAATCATCTTAAGAGCCATGCGGTCCTTTACAGAATGTCCCGGATTGAAGTACTCCACCTTGGCCAATATTGTCCCGGGAATATCTTCATTAATCTTATTCATCCGGATCATTGGAGTGTTTCCGATGGTCTCTAAAATGTTGTCGTATATCTTTTTTACTGGGCGCATGTGCTGTTATTGTTGAATGTTAAAAGTTGAATGTTAAATGTTTCGACCACTTTTATCTAAATACTAATGTCTAAGATCTAACATCTCAATAATGCGGCAAAACTAATCAAACCTAATGGCTTTTACAGGAGAGATTCGGGTAATAAGGTAGGAGGGAAGCACCATGCAAATCAGGCAAATAACAAGGGTGATTCCATTGAGGGCCAACAGAAAGCCAAAGTTCAGGTCTATGGAGACTTCGCTAACGTAATAGGTTGTTGGGTCAAGTTTTATAAAGCCGTATTGCTGTTGCAATAGGCAAAGCCCAATCCCGATAAGGTTACCCCAAAACAGGCCACGTAAGATCAGGTAGCCCGCATTAATCAGGAAGATTTTACGAACACTGCCATTATTGCTTCCCAAGGCCTTTAGGATTCCTACCATTTGGGTGCGCTCCAAAATTAGAATGAGCAGCGCAATAGACATATTGATGGTTGCTACAGCTATCATTATAATTATGATGGTAATGATGTTGAAGTCAAACAAATCAAGCCATTGAAAGAGTTGCTCATTGAGTTGCCTTGCGGTGATAGCGTCCAGTTCATAGGGGAGCAGCAATCGGATTTCGGCCGCTTTTTCCAGGAGGTTTTCGTCTTTTAGGAAGATTTCGTAACCCCCCACCTGAGATGAATCCCAACTATTTAGGCGTTGGATGTGCTTTAAATCTCCAATAATGTAGTTGTTGTCTATTTCCTCAAAATCGGTTTGGTAAATTCCACTGATGTAAAATCTACGCAATAGTGGAGGCTTAGGCGATTCGCGCACAAAATACATGCTCACACGTTCGTGGAGCTTTACCTCCAGTCTGTCCGCCAATGTTTTACTGATTACCACCGAGTCATTATAGGCCGTATCGTTTATGGTAATTAGTGAACCTTCCTGAAGATACTGCCGCATGTTGGTCCAGTCATAATCAGCACCAACTCCTTTAAGGATAGCTCCCTCAAAGAGTTCATCGGTTTTTAAAATACCGGCTTTTTGCCCAACGGCCTGTATGCGTTGAACTTCCTCACGCTGGGCAATCAGGTTTTTTACAGAATCGGTAAGGGTTGCCGGCACCTGTTCATAAGTAGCGTTGGGCTGGTAGTTCAGGATTTGAATATCTCCGCTGAATCCGATTACTTTGTTCCGAATCTCCTTACGCAGTCCGTTGCCGGTGGCCATGGCAATTATCATGATGATAATACCGATGGCGATGGCCCAAATAGAAATGCGGATTACCGGACGGGTGATTCTTTTGGCAGCCGTTTTGCTCTTGGTAATGCGGTTGGCTATAAAAAATTCGAAATTCAAGAATATGAAGGTATTTACTGCGGCTGCCAAATATAGACAATTGGTCTTGGCAGCTTTTCTTTTTCCGGCCCTTGTTTTTGGGCAATTAAAAACATCAGATGATATACAGGTTGGGGCCGACAGAGCGGGGGCGTACCTCCCGCTATTACACGGTAAACGGGTAGCCGTGGTGGCCAATCAAACCAGTATTACCAAAGGGAAACATTTGGTGGATTTTCTGGTGGAGAGCAAGGTTGATGTTAAAAAAGTAATGGCGCCCGAGCATGGTTTCAGGGGCACCGCTTCCGCGGGAGAACTCATTAAGGATGGAAAGGATTCCAAGACGGGACTGCCCATCATCTCCCTTTATGGAAATAATAAAAAGCCAACACCGGATCAAATAGCAGATGTTGATGTGGTGCTGTTTGATCTTCAGGATGTCGGTGCTCGGTTCTACACTTACATTTCTACTTTAAACTATGTAATGGAGGCTTGTGCCGAAAATGGTAAAAAGCTGGTGGTGTTGGATAGACCTAATCCCAATGGTTACTATGTGGATGGCCCCATGCTGGAAAAGGGCTTTGAATCCTTTGTAGGGATGAATCCTATTCCTGTGGTTCACGGACTCAGCATAGGGGAGTATGCCCAAATGATAAATGGTGAGGGCTGGTTAAAGGATGGCATAAGATGCCAGTTAGATGTTGTAAAGTGTCAGGGCTGGGATCATCTTACCGCGTATGAACTTCCAATAAAACCTTCTCCTAATTTGCCAAATAAGTTGGCCATAGCGTTGTATCCTTCTCTTTGCTTTTTTGAAGGAACCACAGTAAGTGTTGGCAGAGGAACGGACAAGCCCTTCCAACAGATTGGAGCTCCTTATTTTACAGAAGGCTCGGTAACATTTACCCCATCTCCTAATGAGGGCGCTAAAAATCCCATGTATGAAGGCATGGCCTGCCGTGGTTTCGACCTTACCGAATTTGCCCAATTTTATGTTTCAGGATTAGGTGAAATTTACCTGCATTGGCTTACAGAGTCTTATGCTTTGGCGCCTGATAAGGATAAATTCTTCAATAACTTTTTTGATAAGCTGGCAGGTACCGATAAGCTGAGGAAGGCGATACTTGAGGGACAGAGCGTTGAGCAAATTAAAGAGAGTTGGCAGGCTGACCTTGAATTGTTTAAAGAGAAGAGAAAGAAATATCTCCTTTACCCCGACTTTGAATAGAAGGATGTAACATGAGTTGCAGAGAATTCAACATATACACAACTCCGGGGTAGCTGTAGGGTCGATATTTGACCTCAGTTAGGTTATTAAGAAGCAGCCATTTTAAGGGTGGCTGTGTAGTTTAGGAAAACTGCTGTTAACCATCAGAATTTCCTCGTTGTGTGTGAAGAAGGCCGTTCAATTTTTTGAGCGGCCTTTTTTTGTGAATTAGATTTTCCTTCTACACTTATCACATAGCACCATCGAAACATTGTCAATGGTAGAAATAGATTCAGCAGCGTCCTGCATCACACAGGTCTTATCCGGGCAATGAGGAAGACCAAGGTTGTGACCAATTTCATGAACTGCAATTTTCTTTAGCCTTGAATAGAAAACTTCCTGGTTTTTGTTTTTCAACCTAAAGGTTGAAACAATGCAACTCGGCCCCGGGCGATATCCTAAACCAAAAATTCCCCAATCCTCATATTTAGATGTTGGCTTTTTGATTTCTCCGTCTTCAGTGTGTTTAGTAGTAGAAATGTCCTTTGAAATCAGGCCAATGGTATAGGTGACATTGCCGGGCTGATTTTCCTTTAAGTGCTTGATGAGCTTATCTGCGCGGTAGCGAGGTGATTTAATGTTAACAAAAGTGTGCTCAGGAATTTTGATTTCACTAAGCATTAATACTTCGCCACCATATACTTCCTCCAAAGCTGATTTCACTGAATCACAATACAGCCTGCTCACATCGCCAATCGGCTGAATGCCAATAACCATGTTTTCATTAATGCAACTCAAACACAACAGGACGACCAATATGTTAAGAAATCTAATCACTCAGTAAATTTCAATACAGCACCACTTCTACATTATCCAATTCTACCCCAGCACCTTGTGGGTTATAAACGTTGCATTTCAACTGAATATCATCCGGTAGACTATTAGGAACGTCAAACAGGCAATTAAACTGCTGCCATGTATCAACTTTTTGCAGATGCACAGGAAAACTGGAATAGAAAAGTTGTTGGTCTCCCTGCATTACCGTGCAGATTACTTCAAAGTGTACTTCAGGTTTACTGTGTTTAAACTTAGCGGAGAAAAGCAGTTTATCCTTATGTGGATTTTTATTTAGCACGAAAATAGGCCCGAAGAGATTTTCGGGTTTCATTATTCCTATAGTGGAGTTTAATTCGGCATTAAAGCCTGTTTTAATATCATATTCCCATGGTATGGAAAGGCTGTCATTAAAGGAGAGGGGGTAGGCTTCAGCCGTCTTTGGAATGCCCAGGTTATCCCATAGATTCTGATTTAGTTTCTGTTTAGAGTACTGATAAACTGAAATTTTACCATTTCCTCCTAATCTATTCAAATGCTCGCTCAGTTCAGGATAATTGAACAGAACGTCTGATGGTAGAAAAACATCCTGAATTACTACGTAATCATAAGGAAACTCCAATCCCTCTAATAGATTCTTCCTTGTAGTGTTTTGAACGGTAAAACCCCGCCTGTCCATCAGTATCAAAGGTGCATTGGTGGAGTAGGCATCCAAAACCAACATTTTGGATTTTCGGTCAATTCCAAGTGAATCAAGAAAAACATCGGCACCTTCAAAGTTTTGATAGGTAATAGCCCCTCTATCCCAAAAGTTAAAGGTATTGCGCTCTTTCTGCACCTCAATACTTCTGGCGGAAGCCAAGACGACTAAACCGCATAGAACAATACCACCCGTCCATTTTTGCCAGTTTTTGGTGTTAGGCAGCAGTGTAAGCCCCAACAGGACTAGCATTATGACTCCAGGATAAAGACTGTCAATCATGTAATAATCATGTGCAGGGTATTGGCGTGTCATTAACAGAAAGAAGCAATTCCCGCCAAGGAGTAGAAGAATAACCTGCTGACTGAGAACGGTGCGCAGATGGTCGCATTTCTTCTTCCGGAAAAGGTAAAACAGTACGGATGCTATGGCAAGCAGAACAATGAAGTAGTGCCCACTGGAGAAGTATTCCCATTGCCAACGGGCCTTTACTGCAACTATTAAATCTAATAGGTCACTATAGCTTTCGGCCGGCATTACTTCCGTCAGGAACATGCTGCCATATTCCGTATTGAGATAGGATTTGTAAAAGTGCCAACCTGAAATAAAGCAGTAGGCCACTACGTAGGTTAAAGCTTCTTTGAGTGAAAGTTTCTTTTGTTGAATTGCCTTTAGCGCTTGTTGTAAAAGGGTAGCAAATAAGATAATATTATAGGGAGAGCGCAGTAATGCGGCCATTGTAACTAGGCCAATCGCCAGATAAAAATCCTTGTGGTGCTCGTTTTTCTGAAACCGGAAATAAAAGAAAAGCCCGATAAATGTTGTGGAAAGGGCAGGTGCTGATGGGACAAAACCAGCCTGATAGTAGGCCATTACCGGAAGGGTAAAGGTGAAGACGACAAAGACGAATGACTTTACAACTGAATTTTCAAAAAGCCGGGTCAGTTTGTACAAATAGAAATAACCGAGAATAGAAAAGAGCAAAGTGTAGCCTCGGAAAATTAGAGGTGATTCATTCCCGCCAATCCTCATAATGCATGCGATGATGTACTCGTGCCAGGGTAAATCAACACCTGTAACTCCGTCAACCGTCATCAGGTTATAGGTTTGTGGCTTAAAGAGGTTCATTCCATTATCTAAAAAAGAAAGTGCCAACGCGTACCTGTCAGACTGTGTCCAGCCGTGGATAAAGGTTGGAAACAGAGCAATGGTATCTCTGTAAAAGAAATAGCCCAAAATGCCAAGAAGCAAGGCCAATAATAGATATGGAATCTTCTTTTGATTCATGCAGATGGCAAATATAGGCGGGTGTTAATGAAAAGAAACAGCATGGAAAAAAAATGCCGGTTGCAACCTGAGTATAAACGAAAGCAACATAAATGCAAATCCACCTTGATTGGTTTGTGGAGATTTGAACCAACTAAAAACCCTCTTGTCAACCAAGGATTTTGTGTGATGGATTTTAC
>CAXBJE010000051.1:0-12198 GCA_963975525.1 uncultured Owenweeksia sp.
ATAAGAAGTTTAAGCTGGGAATTACAATGGCCGGAGCTATTTCGGCCGGAGCCTATACTGCAGGGGTAATGGATTACCTCTTTGAAACCCTTGAAAAGTGGGAAGCCGCTAAAAAGAAAAATCGAGAAATAGGCGAAGGAAACCCTGGATACGATGATTCTATTCCCATGCACGATGTGGAAATCGAAATCCTGAGTGGTGCTTCCGCAGGAGGGATGACGGCAGTAATTGCGGCAGCCGGAGTTCAGCAAAATTTTGAACCTGTTACACCATCCAAACGTGCTGATAATGCGCTAAAAGCCAAAAACCCATTTTACCACACCTGGGTAGATTTAATACAGGATGATATGTTGCCGGTGCTGTTTGATACCAGCGATGTGAAAAGTGATCCCGGTGTGATTTCCATATTGAACTCCAGCTTTAAGGACAAAATTTCGGAGCGGGTAATTGCGCAATCCTCTGCTGGAGATTATCACCGACCCTACCTGGCACCTAGATTAGAGGTAATGGTTTCTCTTAGTAACCTCAACGGAATTCCATTTGACATTGGATTTAAGGGTAATGCGGATAAAACCAACTTGTACAGAACAACCTCCCACAGAGATTACGCCCACTTTGTAATTGCCGATGATTACCGAAACGATGGGCTTATTCCGGTTTCTTTTGATAAAGATCAAAACCTGAAAACATTGCGGCAAGCTGCTATGGCAACGGGGGCTTTCCCCATTGGTTTGGCTGCGCGTACTGTGGACAGGGAACGGAAATACCTTGATGACAGCAAATACATCAATCCTCTTTACGGAGAAAAAGACTATAAACTGAATATTGGAGATGAGGTTAGCACCCTCAACTCTGATGGGGGTATGTTGAATAATGAACCCTTTGATATTACGGGTAAAATATTGCTGGATAAAACTGGTCAGGATAAAGTGTCCAGCGAACACCACAATACCTTTGAAAGCACGGTGTTAATGGTAGATCCTTTCCCAAGTGAGCCAGAAGACATTGAAACCCTGAAGTCTAAAAAGCTAAACCCAAAAATATTTAGTGTTGCCGGATTACTGATTGGTACTATGCGTGGTGAGCTTTCCTTTAAAAGGGATGAGCTGGAAGTTGCATTTAATGAAGATAACTACTCCCGCTTTTTAGTGGCACCAAAGCGCTACGGTAAAAATGGTAAGGAATTCCAGGGCAATATGGCCATTGCATGTGGCAGCCTTGGGGGCTTTGGTGGTTTTTTTGAAAAAGGATTCAGGGAGCATGATTTTTACTTGGGACGTAGAAACGCCCAATATTTTTTAAGAAGACACTTTTCCATTCCCTCAGACAATACCAACCCCATATTTGATAGCGGCTACAGTGCCAATGCTAAAGATCGCTTTGAGATTAAATACTCCGATAAACCCGTAAGCTACATTCCTATCATTCCAGATTTGGCGTATGATAAAACCGATCTCTCTAAAAACAGTGAGCCACTAGGACCGGAAGACTGGCCAAAGTTTGACCGTAAGAAATTTGACAAACTTCAAAAGCTCATCATTAAGCGCCTGGAGAAGATTATTGCTGTAATGGCCAACCTGAAAGGGCTGTTTAAACTACTAGGTTGGATAGGAGTTCAAATCTTTAAAAAGAAAATAGGGAAGGCCGTTATAGGCATTATTGAAAAGGACTTTAAGAAGAGGGATTTGTTGAAGTAATAATGTTTACAAATCATAAAATGATTCGATTCGCTATAAAAAGCTTCTGCCGCCTATTGTTCGTTTGTTTGGTTCTGTCCAATCTTTCGATTGGTCAATCTCAGTCTTGGATTCCTGATTCCGAAGGTCTTCTCCAAACTTTCCAACTCCCCTACACAAATCAAGCTGCACCGTATGCTTTTAATATTAAGTTCAAGACAAATGGACCATTTGGAAAGGATTATATCTACGGACATTGGTTGGATAGTGATTCGCTATTCAGGTGTGTCGGCACCAGGGTAGGTGGTAAATGGGTTTCGTTACCTTTTCACGTAAACAGTTCAAGTTGGACAGGGGATATTATACAATATGGTGATACCATTTATGTTGGTGGGTATTTTGATGGGGTAATTCGTGATAAGGATTCTATAAGTATTCCGTCTTCTTGCTTACTAAAGGTGTTTGGCGATAGTGTTTGGACATCACCAGATTATTTCGGATTTATTTTTGACTTCGCAACAGATGGAGACTCACTGCTTGTTTATACAAGCGGTTATCTGGACTCTAATTTTTTTACTAGGAGTCATGTTCTAAAACCTGGTAAATCTGCAATTTGGCAAAATCCATATACTATCCCTCATCCCACCGATAGCACAAGCTACTTTGGTGCGCAAAGACGAGTTGAGTTTTGGAAAGGAGATATTATTACTATAAATAATATTTCATCCGGTCACTTTGGAGGCTTGGCTCGGTGGGATGGACAACAATGGCATGGCTATGGGGATGGTGTCCGCGGTGGCTTCTCAAGCACCTTTGATTTGGCTTTTTACAGGGATGAACTTTATATGTCTGGGAGTTTTACAAAAGCTGAAAGCCCGTTAAACCCGGGAGAATTTATAGCCCGCTGGGATGGTGCCAAGTGGAATGAAGTTGGAGGTGGACTACAAACCGGTGTAAGGCATTTGTTTGTATATGATGACCTATTATACTGTCACGCGGTGCAAAGTGGGTATGGAGATGCAAACATTCCTTATTTAGCTGCCTGGGACGGTCATCAATGGTGCGGAACCGTTATGCATAATGTTGGAGGCGATCCACCAAGAAGTTTTGGTTTCGTTAATGATACACTTTGGGTAATGTTTAGCTATTTAATAACAACCATTAATGGTGACCCTGTATCTTACTTAAACTATTTTGATGGTGACTATGTAAATGGCCCAAGCGCCATCTGCAGCACCCTTGGCCTTGGTGAAGAGGAAAACCAATTAGAAGGCCAGCGGATCGCAATATATCCCAACCCTTCCAGTGGTATCCTCAATATTTCTTTACCAGAAGAAACCAATAGCACAAAAGTTAGACTCTACAGCCTCAGCGGCCAATTGGTATATGAGCAGCAGCTTAGCAAACCCCAAACTCAGGTAAAACTGCCCCAGAGCTTAAATGGATTGTATTTGTTGATGGTGGAAAGTGTAGGGCAGGTGCTTACCGAAAAGGTGTTGGTTGAGTAAATGATTTAAACTTTTCCAAAGTTCAAAACTTTGGAAAAGCTCTCTCAGTGCGCTTGTGTAGGCTAATCATTTTTACTGATAAACTTATTGGTGAGATAATAAGTAGGGGCAAAGGATTTTTACCTTTGCCCCGCAAATGAAAATCACGTTTCCAAATAAAATTCAGTTTGTAGCCACATTTCTGCTGGCGCTGTTTTCTTTGGTAATTGTTCCCAAGGAGCTTTGGCATAATTGTGATCACCACTCCCATTCTCACCACCATGAAGATACCCTAAGCACTCATGGTGAGATGGAGAACGGTGCGGATTGCGCCATTTGTGACTTTCAGATTTTGCCGTTTACTCAAACCATTGAATCTTTTGAGTTTATCAGATTTGATGGTTTTCAAACGGAATCCTTTCAACTAAGTAGTGCCCCAACACAAGGCACCCGTTTTACCCTTCCCGGCAGGGGCCCTCCCCATTTTCAGGTATAGTTATCCCCGTTAGGGATAAATTTTAGACGGTGTTTACAGCAGTTATTTCAACTGCTAATTTCAATTAAAAGACATAAAAATGCAGTGTTTGCATAAAACCTGCCTGTATGCGGTGGTCATGCTGCTGATACAAGGTTTTGGTTTTGCACAAAACAATCCCTGCACATTATCCATAAGTGGGTATGTGCTGGATGAACATGATAGCTCGCCATTGGCCTTTGCTGAGGTGAGCATACGGGGTTTGTTTGCGGGTACAATAACCGATGAAAGTGGTTATTATGAGATAAAGGAACTATGCCCGGGCAAATACACCTTGGTGGTTAATCATATTGGTTGTGAGCCCGTAACCAAAGTTTTGGAGCTAACCGGAAATGTTGTGGGTTTTAACTTTTACCCCGAGCACCATCAGGAGCTTTTGGAAGAAGCAGTGATTGTAAAGGAGAAATCAAGACAAGAAGCCGCAGCCAAAGTGCAGTTGAGTAAAGTAGAGCTTGAATCCTCTAAGGGGAAATCTATTGCGTATGCCATTGAACAGATTGGTGGAGTTAACACTTTAAATACAGGTAGCGGAATTTCAAAGCCTGTAATTCATGGTTTATATGGCAACCGAATTACCACACTTAATAATGGTGTACAGCAAGAAGACCAGCAGTGGGGCCTGGAACATTCCCTTAATATTGATGCCTTTACGGCTGAAAATATTTCGGTGGTAAAAGGGGTGTCGGCTGTGCAGTATGGTACTGGCGCTATTGGTGGGGCTGTAATTCTCAACCCTGCGGCCTTACCTTTTCAGGAAGAGTTTAAAGGCACTTTCTACGGTATTGGAGAAACCAATGGTCGTGGGGGTTCATCCTCTTTGCAGGTACAGCAGGGACTTGGTGAGTACTTCGCGTACCGGGCGCAAATGTCTGCTAAAAAGCTAGGGGACAGGTCTGCACCCGATTATGTATTAAGCAACACTGCCACATCCGAACTTAATGGAAGCTTTGAATTGGGGTACAAAAGGGAACGGCTAAACCTTTCGGCTTACTACAGTCATTTTTCCAGTGAACTGGGAATATTGCGCGCCAGCCATATTGGTAATGTTACGGATTTGCAGTTGGCCTTGAATTCGGATAGACCCACGGTTATTGAACCTTTCACCTATTCCATAGGTAATCCCCGCCAGGAGATTAGCCATGACTTAGCAAAGCTGGAAGCTAAATGGCTTTGGAAAGAGAAGACCTTGCTTAAGGCTACTTATGCATTTCAGCTGAACAGGCGTCAGGAGTTTGATGTAAGAAGGGGCGCTCTGGCGGATGTGGCGGCCAATAATCTCTCGTTAAAAACAAATACCGCTAACCTGCTTTTGGAGCGTAATCATACCAAAAAACTGCTTGGAAAATTTGGGTTGGATTTGTTGGCACAAGAAAACAGCAATAGTGCCGGAACTGGCGTGAGGCCCATATTGCCAAACTATAATAAATACCAGGCAGGTGTTTTTGTTATTGAGAAATGGCAATCCCCCAAATGGATATTAGAAGCGGGGCTCCGCTATGATTATCAGGATGTATTGGCGCAAAAGCGCGATATAAATCAGGAAGTCATTCGCTCTCAATTCAATTTTTCCAATTGGGCAGCTTCTGTAGGGGCTACTAAAAAGTTCAATTCACATTGGGAGTTCAGCACATTATTGAGCTATGCTTATCGCCCTCCTCATGTAAATGAGTTGCTGAGCGAGGGGCTGCACCATGGAGCGGCAGTGATTGAGGAAGGGGACATTAATTTGGTGCCGGAAAAATCGCTGAATTGGAGTAATACTCTATCCATTAACTATGCTAAAAAGTGGCAGGCCGAGCTTACCGCGTATGCCAATACATTTGATGGTTACATCTATTTACGGCCTCAACCTGAATTACGACTGACCAACCGAGGGGCCTTCCCCGTGCAGCAATACACCCAAACAGATGCTCTATTAGCGGGTGTTGATTTGCGAACCGAAATTTTTCTTTCACCACAGTTTACGTACAAGATTGTTGGCAGCTGGATTTATGGATGGGATAGGTTAGAAGGTGACTATTTAGTGTTGATGCCTCCGGCTGAAGCCACGCATAGTCTTAGGTGGGAGCGAAAAGCTATTCTAAAGCTATCAAACCCTTTTGTAGAGTTTGGGCAGCATTTGGTGGCAGAGCAACAGCAATACCCCGAAATTGAAAATGTACCGGCACCGCCTTCATCTTACCAAACCCTGTTTGCCAGTATTGGCGCTTCAACCACACTCTTTAAAAGAGCCCTGGATATAAGCCTTTCGGCAGAAAACATCTTAAACAATACCTATCGGAGTTACCTCAATCGTCAGCGTTATTTCGCGGATGAATTGGGTTTTAATTTTTTAATCAAAATCAAATATCAATTCTAATAATTCAGAAAATGAAGAAGCTAATATTTTCTTTCGCAGCCTTAACGACACTTTTATTCACCTCATGTGATCCGGGTGACAACACACCACCGGTAGTTAATGAGGAAGAGTTAATCACCACCGTGGTGTTAACCTTTATTCCAAAAGTGGGGGGCAATGCCCTGGAGTTTCGTTTTACAGATTTGGATGGTACCGGAGGCAATGCACCCGTTATTACTGTAGACGCCTTACCGGATAGCAGTACCTTTGATGTTACCGTTCAGTTTTTAAACGAAAGTGTGAGCCCAGCTGAAGATATAACTGCTGAGGTTTTGGCTGAAGCCGAAGAACATCAGGTTTTCTTTATGATTGAGGCTGGCCTGCAAGTAGGCTTTGATTATATGGATACCGATGCCGATGGAAACCCCATTGGATTGCTTAATACATTTTACACCGGTGCCCCGGGAATGGGTGAGCTACAGGTGATATTACGCCATGAGCCAAATAAAGACGCTCAGGGAGTTGCTGTTGGCGATATTACAAATGCTGGTGGTGAAACTGATGTTGAGGTGAGTTTTGATGTGGTGATTCAGTAGAGTGAGCCCAGATTTTAGTGACCCTCAATAAATCGATTTCCAATTCGAAATCAAGTCACCCCAGCGGGGTGATATATTTATAGCCCCTCGGCATAGCCGGGGGTAAAATGGGGAATTAAGTTGAATGTTATGGCGTGGTTTTTCACTTTCCTCAAGGTGATTTTGAAAAACCATGACAAAAGTTAGATTAATCTCAAACT
This sequence comes from uncultured Owenweeksia sp., assembly GCA_963975525.1. GTDB lineage: Bacteria > Bacteroidota > Bacteroidia > Flavobacteriales > Schleiferiaceae > Owenweeksia. The sequence goes on from CAXBJE010000051.1 coordinate 6,833, forward strand.
AGGTCAAAAGCGTTTTCACCTCCTCCACAATCATCTTTACAGCGCCTGCTTTTCTATCCACATATTGCAATGCCTTTCTTTGCAGGTGTTTTAGTTGATCTTCATTTTCGAGCAGCGGTCTAATAAACTGCTGCAAATCTGCGGCATCTTTAATCTCAAATGCAAAACCTTCAGTTATCATTTCGGCAGGTTCAATAAAGCTGCTGTGGTTGGGACCAAAAAACAGGGGCAGGCCGTAAGCTGCTGCTTCCAATGAATTGTGAATGCCTTTACCAAAAGCGCCACCTATATAGGCCATTTGGCCAAAGCGATACAGTCGGCTCAACAGACCGATGTTATCAATAATGCAAACCCGGTAATTCTCAAAATCTGATGGCGGTTTACTGTAAGCAAAGGCCTGACTCCCAAAAAGCTTTAATATCCGCTGAATGTTTTCTGGCTTGATATCATGCGGAGCAATAATCATTTTTAGTTCGGGGTTCTGATCTAGAACTTCTTTTAGGATGGTTTCTCCGGGAGACCAGGTGCTTCCGCCAATCAATACTTTTTGGTTTTTTGAAAATTGCTCCAAAACACTGTTTTCAAATGGTGCCGCTACATTTTGTTTAACACGATCAAAACGGCTGTCACCACACACATCCACATTGGTGATGCCATTTATTGTTAAGACTTTTTTCGAGTTTTCATCCTGTACCAAAATGCTGTTCACCTTTTTCAAGATCGGTAAAAAGAAGTTGCTGTGAGGAGCCTTAAAGTAGAACTGATCTGCCCTGAAGATGGCGGGGGCGATAATCAGTGGAACATTTCGCTTCTGAATTTGCTTGAAGAAGTTGGGCCAGATTTCATATTTAATGAAAAAGGCTAACTCAGGATTTACGGCATTCAGAAATTTTTTGGCGTTCCCTGTAGTATCCAGCGGCAGGTAAAAAATATAATCCGCCAGTCCATTGTTCTTATAGTGATCCATCCCGGAAGGAGAGAAGAAGGTGAGCAGGATCTTTTTCTGTGGAAACTCCTTTTTCAGTTGTTGCATTACAGGAACTCCTTGCTCGGCCTCGCCTAATGAAGCAGCATGAAACCATAGGGTTTCATCTTTTTGGTTAAAGGTCTCCTCTAGTTTTTTGAATAAGCCATTGCGGCCGGTAACCCAGCTTTTGGCTTTATCGTTAAAGTGTTGAGCAATCTTTATGGAAGCACCATACGACCTGATTCCAAGATTGTACAGCAGCTGATACATTAATCGTAAAAATAGTTGGAAGTAGGCTGGCTATATATTGGCAGAATCCATTCCAGGCGAAAGCCATAAACCAGATCAGTAAAGTTGCCGCTTACAGGTTTACCGGTACTGTAATTAAATGCGCGGTAGTTGGTGGTAAAAGCCTCCATTACCTCAAATGATAACCTGAAATTTACCCTGCGGTTTACTGACATATATTGATATCCGATAGACTGCTTTAGTAAAAAGCCACCACTTAGTTCATCATAGCCCTTCATGTATTCATCAAGAACCTGAGGGCTGTCATCACCCACATTGTTGATTTTTACCCAATGCGCCAAATAACCCGCACCAAGCAAAATATTAAAGCCTGAATTTCGGTTGGCTGCAAAAAAATCGGGGATGGTTTTAGAAACGTCAAAGGTTCCATAGGCACCTCTTTGATCGAGTGTAAAAGTGGCATATTCGCCCGTTTGGTTAAATAAGAACCCACTTTCTGATAATACCGGATCTAAAAGATGTGCTCCGTTTTTAACATTGCTCCCAAACATAAATTGCCCCTGCAGGCTGAAGTTCCAGTTGTCGCTGGTTTTGTAGCCAATGCCCATTCCGGCAGTATAACTCTGGCCAAATCTTTCGGCCATGTCGCCTCCCGCATATTGCAGGCTTATGGATGGCATTACAAGCCATGCGGGGCCTTCGGGTGCTTTAAGGGGCCGTTGGCCAAATGCGGTGATGCCAATAAATAGTATAAGTACGGTAAGCGTTTTTTTCATTACAGACTGTGGTATTGGGGGCAAATTTAAGTTTTCATTAATATACCTATGGCTATATTTGCCACTCTCAAAAAATAGCACATGGAAAAGATTCAGATGGTTGATTTGGTTAGCCAGTACAGCAAAATCCAAAAGGAAGTGGATGCTGCTGTTTTGGATGTCATCAAGTCATCTGCCTACATAAACGGACCGGAGGTGAAAAACTTTCAGTTGGAGCTGGAAAAATATTTAGATGTTAAACATGTAATCCCCTGCGCCAACGGTACCGATGCCTTGCAAATGGCGATGATGGCCCTTGGCCTGAAGCCGGGAGACGAGGTGATTACCGCTACTTTTACTTTTGTGGCTACCGCTGAGGTGATTGCTTTGCTGGGCCTTACACCTGTGCTTGTAGATGTTGATCCGGGAACTTTTATGCTGGACCCTAAGGAAGTGGAAAAGGCGATTACTCCCAAAACAAAAGCCATTGTACCTGTGCATTTGTTTGGGCAGTGTGCCGATATGGACTCCATTATGGCTATAGCCAAAAAACACAACCTTTATGTAATTGAAGATACTGCTCAGGCCATTGGTGCCGATTATACTTTTAGCGATGGCCGCACCGCAAAAGCCGGAACTATGGGGCATATAGGTACTACCTCATTTTTCCCCAGCAAAAATTTAGGATGCTTTGGAGATGGTGGTGCCATTTTTACCCAAAATGATGAGTACGCTGAGAAACTTAGAGTAATTGCCAACCACGGAATGACGGTTAGATATTATCATGACGAAATTGGTGTAAACTCAAGGTTAGATAGTATTCAGGCCGCGATACTAAGAATTAAACTTCGCCATTTAGGTGAATACAATGCTGCCCGCCAAAAAGCCGCTGCTTATTATGATGCAGCTTTTGCTGATAGTGATAAAATTGAAACCCCAAAACGTGCAGAAAACAGTACACACGTTTTTCATCAATATACTTTAAAACTGAAGGGTGGTGTAGATCGAGATGCGCTTATCAGTACCATGAACGAAAAGGGAATTCCGGTTATGATTTATTACCCGGTAGCCCTTCATATGCAAAAGGCTTATGAGGATAAAAGATATGGAAAAGGACATTTTCCTGTTTGTGAAGAGCTTGTAAGTCAGGTTATTTCATTACCTATGCATACGGAATTGACTGATAATCAGTTAGATTTCATCACTAAGTCACTCTTAACATTTGTAAACCAATAAGTAACGCTATGAAAATAGTTGTAGTAGGAACAGGCTATGTTGGCCTCGTAACCGGCACTTGTCTTGCCGAAGTGGGCATCGATGTAATTTGCGTTGATGTTGACACTAAAAAAATCGAAAATTTAAAAAACGGAATTCTTCCAATTTATGAGCCTGGTCTCGATAAGCTGGTTCATAAGAATTTTGACAAAGGTCGTCTCCGTTTTAGTACCAATCTTGCTGAAAGCATTAAAGGTGCCGATGTGGCCTTTATCGCTGTAGGAACACCTCCCGGAGAAGATGGTAGTGCTGATCTTCAGTACGTACTAACTGTAGCCCGTGAGATTGGTGAAAACATGAGCGATTATGGTGTTATCATCACCAAATCAACTGTACCTGTAGGTACAGCCAAAAAAGTAAAGAAAGCCATTAAGGAAGCTCTTGATGCTCGTGGAGTAAACATCGATTATGACGTGGCTTCCAATCCTGAGTTTCTAAAGGAAGGTGCTGCTGTAAACGACTTTATGAAGCCTGACCGCATTGTGGTTGGTGTGGAAAGTGATAAGGCACGCGGTATTTTAGAGAAACTATACCACCCGTTTGTATTAAACGGCCATCCTGTAATTTTTATGGACATTCCTTCTGCTGAAATGACCAAGTATGCAGCTAACGCTATGCTTGCTACCAAAATCAGCTTTATGAATGATATGGCCAACCTATGCGAAATTATGGGTGCTGATGTAAACTTAGTGCGCAAGGGTATTGGTACTGATCCTCGTATCGGTAACAAGTTTATTTACCCTGGTATTGGTTATGGAGGTTCTTGCTTCCCTAAAGATGTAAAGGCATTGGTACGTACCGCTCGTGAGAATGGTTACGAAATGCGCATCCTTCAATCTGTTGAAGATGTGAACGAAGACCAGAAATACCTTCTTTTCAATAAGATTATGAAGCGTTTTGATGGCAACCTAAAAGGCAAAAAGTTCGCCATGTGGGGACTATCCTTTAAGCCAAATACCGATGATATGCGCGAAGCTCCATCTTTGGTTATTATCGATAATCTTGTAAAAGAAGGTGCCACAGTAACTGCATACGATCCTGTTGCTATGGATGAAGCCAGGCACATGATTGGCGATAAAATAGCATATGCTAAAGATGAGTATGAAGCTTTGGATGGAGCTGATGCACTTTTGGTTGTAACCGAATGGCCTGAGTTCCGCATTCCAGATTTCAACAATGTAAAATCTCGCCTTAGCGGACACCTGATTTTTGACGGTCGTAACATCTTTGAGCGTTCTGAAATGAAGAAAATCGGAATGGAGTACCACTGTGTGGGGCTAAACACCGAAGAGAAAAAAGCTGAGCCACAAAACGCTTAGTTTTAATAGATAAATTGTGATAAAGAGGGACAATCGTCCCTCTTTATTTTAACACCCAACCATTATGAAGAGAATTTTAATTACTGGAGCTGCGGGCTTTCTGGGGTCACATTTGTGTGATCGTTTTATGAAGGAAGGTTTTAAAGTAGTGGCGATGGATAACCTGATTACAGGAGATCTTAAAAATATTGAACACCTTTTCGGGAATGAACATTTTGAGTTTCATCATCATGATGTTTCCAAGTTTATTCACGTGCCGGGCCAATTGGATTATATCCTTCACTTTGCCTCGCCAGCCAGCCCCATTGATTATCTCAAAATTCCTATTCAAACACTTAAGGTTGGGTCTTTAGGTACGCACAACTGCCTTGGTTTGGCCATGGCCAAAAAGGCAAGAATCCTTGTAGCCTCCACCTCTGAGGTGTATGGCGACCCTGATGTGCATCCGCAAACGGAAGAATACTGGGGAAATGTAAACCCGGTTGGTCCACGTGGGGTGTATGATGAAGCCAAGCGCTTTCAGGAAGCTATGACTATGGCCTATCATACCTATCATGGTTTGGAAACCCGCATCATCCGTATTTTTAACACCTATGGCCCACGTATGCGCCTGAATGATGGCCGTGTATTGCCAGCCTTTATTGGTCAGGCCCTTCGCGGGGAAGACCTTACCGTTTTTGGTGATGGATCTCAAACCCGTTCTTTCTGCTACGTAGATGATTTGGTTGAAGGTATTTACCGTCTTTTGATGAGTAACTATCCTTTCCCGGTAAACATTGGTAACCCTGATGAAATCACCAT
>CAXBJE010000052.1:0-12175 GCA_963975525.1 uncultured Owenweeksia sp.
TTAATGATGAACTCGTTATTTTTTAGCAAGGCCAAGCTATATATGTAGCTAAAATTTGAAGGAGCACTAAAATTTAAAAGACCTTCAGAAATAACCTGAAGGTCACTGTCCAGCCTAACGTATTTCATACCTCTTGTAAGATTCTTGGCATAGTATGTTCGGTATGGCTCATTATAGTTACTCCAAACAATCACTTCCGTTTGATCAGCATTCCAGGATTTCAACCTATCCTTTTTTCCCTTTAAATAAGGTGTTTCCATTAATAAACGACTTGAACCCAATTCGCCTGTAACAGGGTCCAATTCTTTCATGTGAACATTTAGAATCTCCCTCCGTTTGTCAGGTTTTGTATGTATGATAAATATGCGCTCCGCAAGCCTTAAATGACCTAATACCCTTCCTTCAACCTCCAAAGCAGTTCTATAACTTTCATTTAATGTCTTAGGATCGAAAGTTTGGTAAGACAGCTCCCCATCATTAAGCGTTAAAGCTATCAAGTAGGTTTCAGATGAGTACATCCAAAACCATCCATCCTTTATGGGTTTGTAAGGGGTACTTACCGTAAGATCTACTTCTCCTTTTTGGGTAAAAGCCTTTTCGGGAAAAAGGGTAAGAACAATGGCTAGTCCTGCCAGGTAAATTAGTTTCATTTAGTTGAGGGTAATTATACCAACTTAAAATTGAATCTTCTTGAAGCTGCTAATGCACATTAATTTGAATGTCTAATCGAACAAACTAAAACTCCCAACAAGTTCCTCTTTACCTCCAATATATATTTCAAAGAAATACTTTCCATCACCCGCATGAACCAAGTGTCTGGGCAAAATAAACTGCTGAGCTTGGTAACCTCCTACATCAGCCCAGTTAACTGCAAGTTTTTGGCTGACCTCCCCAGTTTTATCCTTAATCATATATGCTCTTAAAACATCCTCTGGTACTTTGTAGCCGCTAGCCCTCGGGGATATAGTGATCTCTAAGTTTTCATTGGTGGGGGCATCCAAAATAACAAATACATGTTTCCCTCTAATTAGTTGATAGTCATATGTTAAATTATTATTCATGATAGACCTTCCAAAATTAGCCTTGGGAATTTTTGCCGACCATATCACGTCAAGATCCTTACCTAACTTAATTGCATAAAGGCTCTTTGCCTCAATAATCACCAGGGTTGACTCATCTTCCAAAGCAACAAACTTTACCGTTCTTATGCTCTCTTTGATATAGTTCGTTTCATAGCCCTTACTTACATATTGACTAATTAACGACTCTCCAAACTCTACTTGTTTGGAAACACCATCAGCCCCAGAAGGGACTATCTCGGAAAAGTAAAGTCCTTCTATGCGGATCTCAGGTGAGCTGCTGTATTCATATACCAGATAGTTAATATCATTTAGCTCTAAACCTCCAGCTTCCATAATGTATTTATCTGTTGGGATTATGCGAATGTTTTGTGGTTTGCCATCGCCAGAAATCAAATAGCTGAACAGCTTTGCATTTGATAAGGTCTGAAAACCCACCACATCAACGAGTGCCACATTAATGATCAATTTGTTGTCACTGAGCGGTGTTATCGATTCAACATCTGAAAACATAGTTGTCATATCAAATGAAGAGGATCCACGGGATACCACCTTTAAATCCTGATTTAACCTTACAAAGTTTACATCTTTAGCCAGCTTTACCGTAAATACCTCTTTAGGGGCAAAGTGTACAAACTGCTTACTCCAAATAACCAATTCAGTTTTATCACCATTAAAACAACTGCTGAAAACAGGTATGAAGAAGCCGCTCTTCCTTGTAATCCAATCTGTTTCAAATAGCAACTGTGCTTCACCCAAGGTTAATGCATTCAATTGAACTTCCCTGAAAAATATTTGAGCCCTTTTCTCAGCCTTGTTAATTTGAGCATACCAAAAAATTATCCTTTCCCCTATCTTGGATTGACCCAAATACTCCCCACCAAAATCAAATTCTTCGCGAGATTTAACATTCAGAGTTGCTGGATCAAAAGTTTGTAAAACAACCTTCTTTTTGGTGATTTTGAGCGCCACAACTTTGGATTCAAAGGCATAAATCCTCATATCTTCCTCGTCAGTAACTTTATAGGGCTCGCCTACCTGAACTTGGCCTTCGCTACTTTGAGAGAATAAGTTGCTAAACGAAAACAAGCTGATAAGTAGGATGCAATAAAAAATGGCTTCATTTTTAATGTTCGATTAAGTTGAATAATGTGAGTGCATTCGCGCATGAATGCTAAATACAAACATAGGCCAGAGACCTAAACAAAGCTCAGCATTAGCCATAAATATTATCCATAAAAAAACCCTGAGAAAATAAATCCTCAGGGTTTCAATTTTATCAATGTGTAGTTGGGTTAGTGCCCTGTTTCTACTTCTCCATCCATGATGGGAACGTTTTGCGGTACAAAGTCTTCTTCCATACCTGGCTTGCTGTAATCATACGGCCAACGATAAACAGTAGGAAGTTCTCCCGGCCAGTTTCCGTGCAGGTGTTCTACAGGAGCGGTCCATTCCAAAGTATTGGATTTCCATGGGTTTTGCTCTGACCTTTTACCTCTAACAGCACTGTAGAAGAAGTTGAAGATAAATGCTACCTGAGCCAATCCACCAACTATAGCAAACACACTAATCAATACGTTAATGTCTGCCAAGTCATCAAACATTGGGAAAGCCGTATTGGTGTAATATCTACGTGGTAGCCCAGCCATACCCAGGAAGTGCATTGGCATAAATACACCGTAGGCACATACAAAGGTGATCCAGAAGTGAATGTAGCCCAGGCTCTTAATCATTCTGCGGCCAAACATACGTGGAAACCAATGATACACTCCGGCAAACATCCCAAAGATGGCCGACAGTCCCATTACAATGTGGAAGTGAGCCACTACGAAGTAAGTATCGTGTACGTTGATATCAAGGGCAGAATCTCCAAGAATAAGACCTGTAAGACCACCAGTAATGAACGTTGAAACCAAACCAATGGAGAACAACATTGCCGGAGTAAGCCTTAGGTTACCCTGCCATAAGGTGGTGATATAGTTAAATGCCTTTACTGCAGAAGGTATTGCAATAAGTAGTGTGGTAAAGGTAAATACCGATCCAAGGAAAGGGTTCATACCCGTAATAAACATGTGGTGACCCCATACGATAAACGATAGGAACGCAATTGCCAGGATAGAACCAACCATTGCACGATAACCAAAGATTGGCTTACGAGCGTTGGTAGAGATAACCTCAGATGTAATACCAAATGCAGGTAAAATAATAATGTAAACCTCAGGGTGACCCAAGAACCAGAAAAGGTGCTGGAACAAAATCGGGCTACCTCCAGAGTTGGTCAAAAGCTCGCTACCCACCATAATATCTGACAGGTAAAAACTGGTACCGAAACTACGGTCGAAAATCAAAAGCAATGCAGCTGATAAAAGAACCGGGAAAGAAAGTACACCCAATATAGCTGTTACAAAGAATGCCCAAATGGTAAGTGGCAACCTTGTCATGCTCATACCTTTAGTACGCAGGTTCAATACTGTTACGATATAGTTCAAGGCGCCCAAAAGTGAAGACACGATAAACAAACTCATACTTACCAACCAAAGTGTCATACCCATACCAGAACCAGGTATTGCTTGTGGCAAGGCACTTAGTGGAGGATATACAGTCCAACCCGCTGAAGCAGGCCCACTCTCAACAAAAAGAGACAATACCATTACAATACTGGAAGCAAAAAAGAACCAGTAAGAGAGCATGTTCAGGAATCCTGAAGCCATGTCTCGGGCACCAATTTGAAGCGGAATAAGCAGGTTTGAAAACGTACCACTAAGACCAGCAGTAAGTACAAAGAATACCATGATGGTACCATGAATGGTAACCAATGCCAGGTAAATGTTAGGATCCATTACACCATCAGCACCCCACTTGCCCATAAGGGCTTCAAAAATAGGCCACTCTTTTTCTGGCCAAGCCAATTGCAATCTAAAAAGCAATGACATAGTAACTCCAATGATACCCATTATCATCCCTGTAATAAGGAATTGCTTGGAGATCATTTTATGATCTTCACTGAATACGTACTTATTCCAGAAAGTTACTTTGTGATGATGCTCGTGATCGTGTGATTCATCATGTGCCATATCCGTCAATATTCTTTTAAATCAGCTAATAATAATTACAACGCCTCTGCAAACGACTTCTGTTCGCTCATCCACTTATCATACTCCTCCTGAGTTTCAACTACAATCTTCATTTGCATGCTATAGTGAGCAGCACCGCAGATTTTGTTGCACAGGATTAGGTAATCATACTCATAAGGGTCTTCGCCCTTAGCAGCCCTGATTTCGTTAATGTTCTTAACCTTATCAATCACCAACTGCTCCTTACGGATATCTGCCGTAGTAACACTTGGAATAAAGCTAAAATGGGTTTTGGTACCGGGTACACAGTTCATTTGAACCCTAAAGTGGGGTAGGTACGCAGAGTGGATTACATCCTGACTTCTAAATCTTAAAACAACTCTTTTGCCAACTGGCAAGTGAAGTTCCTTTGTAACCACATCATCCAGGGCATGTTCGTCATTTATATCTACTCCAAGCTCATTCGCTCCTTCAATCATACCCACATTGGCATATCCAAGCTTGTTGTCGGCACCAGCATATCTGGCCGTCCAGCCAAACTGCTTAGCGTAAATTTCTATTTCGATAGGCTCCTCTTCAGTAACATCCGGATTCATAACATCGCTCCAGGTGGTAAGACCGTAGATAATAAGACCAGCCAAAACCACGGCAGGCACAACGGTCCAAATGAACTCTAACTTATTGTTATGTTCAATATAAACAGCTTTGCGGTTTTTGCTTCCTCTATAGCGATAGGTAAAGTAGAACAGGATTGGCTGTGTGATGAAGAACACGATCACGATCAACCACATTGAGATATCCCAAAGGTTGTCAATCTCCACACCATGCTCTGAGGCAGATTTTGGTAAAAGAATACTTGCGTAGTCAACTACCATCCATACAAAAGTACCCACAAGTACGGCCCCTGCAATAAGCATAAGCATACCTTGTGTACGGTTATCTGAATCATTTACATCATTCTCATCGTCCTTGCCTCTAACCTGAGAGGACAATTCGAAAATTCTAACGATTTGGCCCAAGGCTATCAGGCCAAGTATTCCAACAACTATGATTAGAAGAGTCTCCATTCCTTTCTCGCTCTTTATATTTTATAAATGAAAATGCTTGCTTTCCTCCAACATCGGGTGATTCACCGGCATCAGGTTTCGCTTAGCCAGCGCACTGAATACCACAAATATGAACAAACCTGCAAAGCCTAGGAAAGTACCCAATTGAACAAGTCCTAATGTCCACTCGCCACCAACGGTACCTGGCATAATCAGGATAAACACATCCAGATAGTGACCAATAACCATTATGATACCCGCAGTGATAAGGAAACCGTAGTTTCTCTTACTATCACGACTCATCAATATCATAATTGGGAATATGAAATTCATAGCCAACATGGTAAAGAATAATACCTTGTACTCACCCCAACGGGCCATATAGTAGGTTACTTCTTCAGGAATGTTAGAATACCAGATCAACATAAACTGTGAGAACCATAGGTAGGTCCAGAATACAGAGAAGGCAAACATGAACTTACCTAAATCCTGAATGTGACTATGATTAACCTCTGGAAGATATCCTTTGCTTTTTAGATAAAGGGTAATAAGTGTTAGCACGGTAAGTGCGCTCACAAACATACCAGCAAAAATGTACCAGCCAAATAGGGTACTAAACCAGTGAGTATCGATACTCATTATGTAATCCCATGCACTGGTGGAAGAAGTTACTGCGAAGAATACCAAGAATCCTGCTGCCAGATTTCTCATCTTCTTCCAAATAGCCGGAGCTTCAGCACCATTGTTTTCCATTTTCATGCTCATCTTTCTAAGCAACATGGCACCACCTACCCAGCCTAATGCATACACTAGTGTGCGGATAATAAAGAACGGATTATTTAAGTACCCTGCTTTACCAGCGATAATTTCGTCATAGTGCTCCTTATTTTCTGGATCCATTATACCCTCAGCCATCCAGTGCCATATGTGGTTGCCACCAATGTGCCCCATCCCAGTAAGGATAAGTACCAACATAAGTACCATAGGAATCCACAGGTAAGTTGTCATGGCCTCCATTACTCTAAGCACTACAGCACTCCAGCCTACTTGTGCAGCGTATTGCACTGCCATAAAGAATAAAGCTCCTAAGGATACAGCCAAAAAGAAAAAGTTACTTACCAAAAGGTTAGCCCAAGGCTTGTTTTCTTGTTGGTGGTGAATTTTTTCAGCACTCGGCTTGTTGTCTTCGGTCAACCTGAAATGATTATGATCAGGTGTAGCCCTTGAAGCGGTGTTGTGATAAGTTGTATTATCTGGCGCAGCGTACTTGGCGTGCAAATCATGCTCGCTATGGGCAGAAGCCTCATGATGACCTGCTTCGTCCGCATGTCCATGTTCTCCTTCGGCCGCAGCCTCAGAGTGTGTATCGTGTCCGGCATCTGCATGATGATCTCCTCCGCCCATCCTAAAGCTGGCACCTACTGAAATAGCCCCGATAATTATCAGAATAATTGAAAGGGTCTTTAATTTTCCGGTAAATTCAAACATCTGTTGTACTTATTAAGAATTTATCCTTAGTTAGTTATTTGTTCTGCTATAGCCGCTGAAACTGTATCTGGTACAGTAGAAGTAGTATCCGCATTGGCACCTGGAGCTGGTTTAGCACCGCCCCCGGCTAATTCAGCCTTTAATTTCAACACGTGATCAGTCACCATCCAACGCTCTTTAGGGGTAAGTTGTGAGGCATGAGAACCCATAACACCTTTTCCATAAGTAATTACATGGAAAATGGTACCCGCATTAATATCTCTATCTGCGTAAGATGGCACACCAAGGAATTTTTCGCGCTCCACTAATACTCCTTTTCCATCACCTTTACCTCCATGGCAATGTGCACAAAATATGTTGTACAACTTAGCCGCTTCCTGAAGAGTTAACTCATCCTTAGGAAAGTTAGCCGGCATCTTTAAAGTCTCCTTTGCAGCATCGTATCCTGCCTGATCAGGGGCATAAGCCTTATAGCTCATAAAACCTCTGGGAAGAGTGCCATCAACTGGCTGCATGGCTGAGATATGATCATCCTCACCTAAAGGTTGATATGTTTCAACAGCTGGGCCGCGGTACATATCAGGCATATACTCCAATCCGCGAGAATCTTCACCGCAAGACGTTACAAGTACCAATCCTCCGATGGCAACAGCAACGCTATGTACAATAGTTCTTTTTAGCATCGGTAGCTCCTATTTACTATTTTCATTAATCTCGATAGCTCCTGAATCGCGCAACAGAGAAACTAGTTCCTCTTTACTTCCTTTTGTACCCAGCTCAACTTCCATTAGGAATTTGTCATCGGTAGTTCTTGGATCAGGGTTCTGTGCTTTTCTTCCAGGGTATGTACCGTTACGTACAAAAAAGGTCCATACCATAAGGTGAGCGGCAAAGAATACTGTAAGCTCAAACATGATAGGCACAAAAGCCGGCATGTTTTCTCCCCAGCTAAAACTCGGTTTACCACCTATGTTCATCGGCCAGTCTACTATCATCATACCATAGGTAAGTGATATTGCTGTAGCCAATCCTAGGCATCCGTACATAAAAGCTGCAATAGCTATACGTGTACGCTTAAGGCCCATGGCATGGTCAAGTCCGTGAATGGGGAATGGAGAATACACCTCTTCAATGTGATATCCTTTATCCTTCACTTGCTTTACGCCCGTTAGTAGTACGTCATCGTCATCGTACAGGGCACTAATGATTACTTTATTCTCAGTGGTGTGCATCTTTCTCTTGCAATTTTTTATAATTCTCCCCTGATGATTTCAAAATAGTCTTCAATTCTGCCTGAGCAATAACCGGGAAGCTGCGGGCATATAGAAGGAATAACACAAAGAAAAATCCGATGGTACCGATAAAAATTCCAATATCAACAAATGTTGGCGAGAACATACTCCATGAAGATGGAAGATAATCCCTGTGAAGGGAGGTTACGATAATTACGAAACGCTCGAACCACATACCAATATTTACTACAATAGAAATGATGAAGGAAAAAATGAGGCTTGTCCTCAATTTTTTAAACCACATAAACTGCGGGCTAAATACGTTACAAGTCATCATACTCCAATAAGCCCACCAGTAAGGTCCGGTAGCACGGTTAAGGAAGGCGTACTGCTCATACTCTACACCTGAGTACCAAGCCATAAATAGCTCCGTGATATAAGCCACACCTACAATAGAACCTGTAAGCATGATAATGATGTTCATCATTTCAATGTGACCAATAGTGATGTAGTCTTCCATGTTGAACACCTTCCTTACGATAATAAGGAGTGTGTTTACCATCGCAAATCCTGAAAAGATAGCACCAGCCACAAAGTAGGGTGGGAAGATGGTAGTGTGCCAACCAGGAATTACCGAAGTGGCAAAGTCCATAGATACAATGGTGTGTACCGAAAGTACAAGTGGCGTTGCTAAACCGGCAAGTACCAATGATACTTCCTCAAAGCGCTGCCAGTGCTTGGCCTTTCCACCCCATCCAAAGCTTAATATTTTATAGATATGCTGAGTTACCGGTCTCACAGCACGGTCGCGGATCATGGCAAAATCAGGAATCAAACCTACATACCAGAACACTACCGATACCGAGAAGTAAGTTGAGATGGCGAAAACGTCCCACAACAGTGGTGAGTTAAAGTTTACCCAAAGTGAACCCAATTGGTTGGGAATTGGGAAAACGAAATAAGCCAACCAAATACGACCCATGTGAATACCCGGGAAGAGTGCCGCTTGAATAACAGAGAAAATTGTCATCGCCTCTGCAGAACGGTTGATAGACATTCTCCATTTTTGACGGAAAAGTAAAAGTACTGCAGAGATAAGTGTACCTGCGTGACCAATACCTACCCACCATACGAAGTTGGTAATATCCCAAGCCCAACCTACAGTTTTATTCAAACCCCAGGTACCAATACCCACACCAATGGTGTAAAGTATACAACCTATCCCCCACAAAAAGGCGATAAGCGCAAGGGAAAACACAATCCACCAAGAGCGCGGGGCCTTGGTTTCAACCGGACGGGCAACATCCACAGTAATATCGTGGTAGCTTTTGTCACCGATAATTAGTGGTTCTCTAATGGGAGCTTCGTAATGCATGCGTCTTCTTTATAATTTTTTAAGCTCTGTTTCTAACCTTAGTTTGATAAAAAATCGAAGGCTGAGTACCTACTTCTTCAAGAAGGTGATACATCCTGCTGTCATTTTTAAGTGCAAATACAGCGCTCTCCTTATTATTTACATCGCCAAATGTAATGGCTCCTGAATCACAGGCATCCATACATGCTGTTCTAATTTCACCATCCTTCAGCTTACGGCCTTCGTTCTTGGCTTCAAGCTTACCCAGCTGGATACGCTGGATACACAATGAACATTTTTCCATAACCCCACGAGATCTTACAGTAACGTCTGGATTCAATACCATACGTCCTAAGTCTTCATTCATGGCGTAGTTAATATTAAACTGCTCTTTAGCACCATCATGGTACTGGAACCAGTTAAACCTTCTTACTTTATAAGGACAGTTGTTGGCACAGTAACGAGTACCGATACAACGGTTGTAAGCCATGTGGTTAAGACCTTCGGCACTGTGAGTAGTAGCAGCCACCGGACAAACCGTTTCACACGGAGCGTGATTACAATGCTGACACATTACTGGCTGGAAGAAAACATCCGGGCTTTCTGAAGGATGCTCCATTGCAGCAAACTTCTCAATACCACTTACTCCATTTTCCTCAGCAACTTCATCAGTCATGTCACTGCTATAGTAGCGGTCAATTCTGATCCAATGCATATCTCTCGATCTGCGCATTTCATCTTTACCAACTACTGGTACGTTGTTTTCACTTTGGCAAGCGATAACACAAGCACCACAACCATTACATAGGTTTAGGTCGATAGACATATTCCACATTGGTCCTGCCTGATGATCAAAGTCATCCCAAAGATTGGTTTCGGCAGCAGTAAGTGGGCCTTTAAAGGTTTCAAATATGGTA
This sequence comes from uncultured Owenweeksia sp., assembly GCA_963975525.1. Taxonomy (GTDB): domain Bacteria; phylum Bacteroidota; class Bacteroidia; order Flavobacteriales; family Schleiferiaceae; genus Owenweeksia. The sequence goes on from CAXBJE010000052.1 coordinate 10,191, forward strand.
ACCTTGTTCCATTCTTCTTTTGGAGTGTTCAAGTAAGTATCGAGAACAGTTTCGTTCACAATCTTACGCCCCATCATGGTGTGCGCAAGCTGGATACAAGCATACTCATGTTCAGTTTCGGTAGCTGTGATTTCAACAGCGGCACTGTGCTGTCCATTTGCCATCACAGCAAATGCATTTACACCAACACCTTCAGCTGCTCTACCAATACCTTCACGGCCATAGCCTACAGCAAATCCTACTGAACCCTTAGCCTGACCAGGCTGAATGAACACAGGTACATTTTCAATTGATTTTCCGTTTACGGTGATATTAGCCGTATGGCCATTTAAAGCACCGTTGGAAACATGCCAGTTTTTAATACCCAATTCAAGGGCATCAGATGCTGACATGGTTAAATAGTTATCCCAACCTACACGAGTGATAGGATCTGGAAATTCTTGCAACCAGGGGTTGTTTGCCAACTGACCAACACCCATTCCGGTTTTTTGATAAAATTCTATTTCGTATTTACCGCCAGAATTCTTGCTCAAGCGACCGGCAGCGGCATTCAGGTCAACAGTGAATGATGTGTTGGTACTGGTAGTTGTTTGTTCCGCTTCATCAGAAGTAAACAAACCTTTTACGTCATCAATAATTCCTTCAACAAAACCAGTAGAGTCAGATACCGCAGAAGTGTCAGCAACAGCCATGGCGCTTGCAGCCATTACAGGAGTTGAAATAAAAGAACCTCCCTTTGTTAAAACACCGTCATGTAATGCTTTGCTCCACTCTGATCCACCAAGGATACCTGTAGACCAGTTGTTAGTAAGGTACTTGTAATATGATTGAGAGTTGCCAGACCATGTAAGCAGGCAATCTTCCATTTGTCTAGTATCAAACAACGGACGGATAGTAGGCTGCGTAATGCTATACTCGCCATCAGCTGGCATAGCGTCACCCCAGCTCTCTAAGCAGTTGTGCTTAGCGCAGATGATGTTAGCCACATTTGCTGTCTCATCCATTTTTTCAGTGAAGTACACAGTAGTACCCACTTTCTTCATTCCTGAGGCCAACTTATCGTTACCTGAAAGCACATAAGCCACATTTAGGTTATCCACCATTAATGTACCTACGTTACCTGCATTCATATCTGCGATAAGCTGATTCATTGCAGCATCACTTCCTTTGCGGAAATGAGCCTTTTTGGAATAGCTTAGGGTTGTTCCATCAGCTCCTAATGCCTTATTGATAGCAATAGTAATGGCTTCGATATCGGCATCATTAGTTCCCGACACAACAAGTCCTTTTCTACCAGCTGCTTTCAATTCTTTAGCTGCGTTCTTAATCTCCGCGCTAAGTGCCGTTTTACCGGCAGCAAGTGAACTTCCGGTGATTTCATTGTATAAAGCGGTAAGTGCAGCGCCTAACTCTGACGGCTTCACTTTGTAACGCTTATCAGCCATAGCACCAGTATTGGTCATATTTGACTCAAACTGGATGTGACGTGACATATTTTTTCCTGGAATTCTTCTTGAAGAGTAATCACCATTTACACGCTGACCAGTCCAATCTCCAAGAAAATCAGCACCAAAACTTACAATTACATCAGCCTTCTTAAAATTATAGGTAGGCAATGCTCTTGCACCGGTAGCTGCTTCAATGGCATCAAGCTTTCCTGAATAAGAAAAGCTATCATACATTACATGCTTAAAGTTGCTGTTTTGGGAAGCAAACTCATTAATCAATTTTTGAGACGTTGGGCTAATAACTGTAGAGGTAAGCAAAACAGATTGCTTTCCACTTCCAGCAGCACTTTCCAAAGCCTTCTTTACTGCGGCATCTACATCGCTCCAATTAGCGGCCTGGCCGTTAATCATAGGAGACTGTACACGGGTTGCATCGTAAAGATTTAATACTGAACCGTGAATACGGGTATTGGCAGCGCCATTAATGGCAGCCATTTTATTGTTTTCAATCTTGATTGGTCTTCCCTCTCTGGTTTT
>CAXBJE010000053.1:0-12150 GCA_963975525.1 uncultured Owenweeksia sp.
TAATCGGTTAGTACTTTGGTAGATTGATTGAACCCGGCAGGAATGGCATCAATATATCCATATTTTTTATAATCTACTTTCAGAAACTTTGCAGGACTATAAGGTCTCAACCCAATCTTTCCTTCTTCAGGCACATTTACACTAAGGTCTTGTAGGTTGCCAGCCCTCATCACTGTAATGGTGATTTCCTGATTTTTATACTTAGGAATGTTTTCCTGGTACTGATCAAAAAAGTACATCGGTTCGCCATTAAGTGCAACTAATGAGTCCCCATCCTGAAAATCGGCTTTTTCCGCTTCAGATTCTTCAACCGTACCACCCGCCACATAAGGAAACCTTGGCGTAATGATTTCGCGCTTAGCGCTGATAATTTCTCCCTTTTGCTCGTCAGAAACCGAAATATCCATCATCTGACCATCCCGGTTTACCTTAATCTTACCGGCATCTCCCAGCAACAACTCCAGCGAAATATCCCTGAAGGTTTCTATCTCCTTCCCGTCAATCGAAACAATCTTATCTCCACTCTGCAATCCAATTTTTTGGGCAGTACTATCTACGGCAACTCCCCACTTTAAGCTCTCTACTGGTATGGTTTCTTCCCCATAGTACATCATCATCCCTGTGTAAATTACGATGGCGAGTATTACGTTTACCGTTACTCCACCAATCATAATAATAAGGCGCTGCCAGGCAGGTTTAGAGCGAAATTCCCAGGGCTTGGGCTCTTGCTTCATTTGCTCCTTGTCCATGCTTTCGTCCACCATACCCGAAATCTTAACATAACCACCAAGAGGCAGCCAGCCAATACCGTATTCGGTGCCCCCAATTTTCTTCTTTACCAAAGAAAACCATGGATCAAAAAACAGATAGAACTTCTCCACCCGTGTTTTAAACAACTTGGCCGGGATAAAGTGGCCCATTTCGTGAAGAATAATAAGAAGGGAAAGGCTCAGTATAAACTGAGAGGCTTGTATAAAAATATCCATTGCTATGCTTTAGTTCTCAAATGCCTGTTGCAAACGCGGCCTTTGGCCGATTGTTTTTAGGGCGTGCAAATTTAGGCAATGCCAATTACTTGGCTCCATAATATTTACGGGCCAAATTTTTAGCCAAAGTGCTGATTTCCTCAGAGCTATCTTGTGTAAGCAACTCAATTGAGCTCTTAAGTTTTTGCTGTGCCGGTAGATTAAGATTATCCGCATTTTGAAGCGCCAACAGCCGCAGCTCACTATCACTATCGCGCAGTGCAATACCAAGCGCAGTGCTAAACAGGTTTGGATTATTCGTTTTAAACAGACCAAGCAAGGCTTCCTTTCGCTCCACAATTGTTTTGGCCTGGCCCAGCTGGTAAAGCAAGTATGTGTCCGGCTTCTTTTCCTCTACCCTTCCGGGGAAATGCTGACCAAAGCTTACTGAAGCGACATTCGGAATCTTGGCAGACTTTACCCTAAGTTCTCCTTTTACTCCTGAAATCTTCTTCACTTTACTGAAGGTCCCCTCATCAGTAATAAATGTTACCTGCACGGGCAGAGTAAATGTTGGTGAATTAAGTGTATCCTGAAGATAGCCCACATAAAGTGCTGTATCACCTGCCACATACCTATAACTCACTGTTATTTTGGGATACTTAAACGTTTGTATTATTGGGTTAAAAAGAGCGGTGTCTATTTCTGGTTGAGTCATTTCGGCAAACAGTTCTGGGTTGCTGTTCTGCCATCGCCTAAGCCTAAACCGCATAACCCGCTCCTGATCCTTTTGCGAGAGAGTGTTTCTCCTTTCCCATTTCCAATCCATCAAACCTTCTTCCCAGGTTTTATCATTTTTTTGGATGAACAGGCTGTCCAGTTTCCTTGATGCACTTGCGGTGTCATTCTGATTGGTGTAAAGAATAAGCGCCTTTACCCTGTTTAAGTCTCTGTTGGAAATTCCGAGGTTCAGCTCTTGCCCTGTAATAAAGAATCCTGCATGCTTCAACCCGCTCAAGCTGTCAACGTAAGCAAACTCACTATCGGTAAGGGCTGTAGTATTGAGGCCCAAAAAGTCTATGGCTGTTAGCATATCCTTTTTAGCATTGAAGATTCTGATTTTACGCAATTTCCGCAACTCTACTGCTGAAAGTTCAAATTCTTCCTCAAGGTCTTCAGCTTCAAACTCCTTAAACTCACCTATCACAAAATAAAATCCTTCCGGAGAAACAGGTGCTTCACTTCGCCAATACTGGGTTTTTGTACCGTCCTGATTATCGGTTTCAAACTCAATATTACCCTTAAACCCAATGCTCTCGTTATTAAACATTGTAATGTTTAACAACAAGGTTGACTCATCACCCAAAAGAGATGGGTAGAATGCCCCGGGTGAACCAAGGCTCAAATCACCGCGAGCATTAAACGGGTTCATTACCAATAGGTCAGGGGTGTGCTGAAGATAGTTTTGAAGAAAACTGTTATTCAGGTTTATCTCATATTCTACAACTATCTGATACTTCCTTGCAATTTCCACGGGCAGCTCCACCCTCAGCCTACGGTTTTCTAACCGATAGGTCAACGACTCCTTTACCCTTCCTTCCATTTTGTTTACACCTGTGATAATGGCCTCACCAACTTCTAATTCAATACTAGTTAAAGAGAGCATTCCTGTAAAGGAAATTAAAGCCCGCGCCTTAATACTATTTTTATCTGCATTAGCCTGTGGCCCTGCAAACCACATGGAAATTTCCGTTTTGGTAATGTCTATTGATTGTGCGCTGAGCAACGAAATGGAGCACAAACAGAAAATAAAAAAGAGCCATCTTTGCATCGGCCTGTTAGGTATTTTTGCCAAAAGTAGTGGCAATATTTAAAGCTTAATGATATGTATCAAATTAAGATTGGAGAGAATGAATATGAAGTAGTGCCATCCAAAGGCAATTCTTCTTCCGGAACCCTAAACGGAACGGAATATTCAATGGATCTCATTGGAAATCAAGACGACTACAACGTAATTCTTGACAACAAGAGCTATAACGTAACTGTTGTTGATGCAGATCATCAGGCACGCACTTTCACCATACGTGTAAACTCCAATGAATATACTCTAGAGGCCAAAGATCAGTTTGACCTATTATTACAGGAGCTTGGTATGGAGGATTTGGCCGGATCAAAAGTGAATGACCTTAAAGCGCCAATGCCCGGGCTTGTACTAAAAATTAATGTTAAGCCTGGTGATGAAATTAAAAAGGGTGATGCATTGCTTGTGCTGGAAGCCATGAAAATGGAAAACATACTAAAAGCCGAAGGAGATGCTGTGATAAAGGCCATCCACACCGAGACCTCTAAAGCCGTTGAAAAAAATCAGGTTTTAATTGAATTTGAAGCCTAAGGATGGGCCACGGCAAAGCTGCCAAAACCATTTTTTAGTTCTACTGTACTTCCGTCTACATTTTTAAGGATAACATCCGCCTCCATAAAAAACCGCATGGTTTGATTACCATCCCCATTTTGCTGAAAGGGTGAAGCCGAAGTGATTCTAAAATCTCCAACAACATCGGTATAGTGTGAGGTAAACATCTTTCCGTTGGCATCGTAATATTCCAACTCTACGGTTGAATACTGTTTTGGATCTAATATAGTAGGCTTTTGTTTTTGATACCAGAAGTCGGTAATACAAGGGCTTTGAAGCGTTGAATTCAAGCTGCGGTCAATTCGCCTAACACATCCATCATCAAAATAAATAGAGCAAGTAAGCATTTTAGCATTTGGTACAAGGCTACGATCTATTTCTCCCAGGAAACTAGGGACAACCTCAACTGAATCCAGGAACCACTGAACATCGCTTATGGTGCCAACACGAGCTACGGTTTTTACCATCACCTTATCGGGAGCGGTAACATACATCTTAAAGGTGGCGTCACAATCTTCCTGTAGGTTAATAAAATGACGAACCTCGCTTATACAATCTCCACTTATAATGGTTCTTAATGCCACATTAAAGTTGGGTGTATTTCTATCAAAGGTTTTTTGGATTTCATGACCGCTGGTAGGAACTCCATCCACAAGCCAATAGTAAAGATTAGTATTGGCTAAAAAAGTAGAATCTCCAAACAATGACAACATGTATTTGCCGGTTTGCGCCCGATATCCTGTTACATCTCTAAATGCATAATCCTTCGGTTCAATATTTTGACTTGCATTAAAAGTGGATCCGGGAATTTCAGCCGCTTTGCTCCTAATTCTAATAACCACGGCATTTTTCTCTGCCATGCCTAATCGAGATAAGCGCCCTTCCATCACCACCACACTATCTTCGCGGTAGTAGTTGGTTTCTAAGAAGTAATCGTCTTCGCCCGCATTGTATTCAAACGGCAATCCATTTACCTGACCCTTCAGAAAAAAGCGGAAATCTTCAGCATAGCTTGAGCTGATTTCCCTATCAGGGCTACAAGAAAGGGCTGCCAGTGACGTGACCAATATGTAAATAAATAGCTTTTTCATGTTTGTTTAAAAAAGGCTGTACTCCAGCACTATTCTAGTATTAAAATTTGTGTGATCCTGCGCGTATCCTTCCGAAACATCGTGGGTAATATCCATAAGTCCCTGCTTAAAATGAATACCAATATTTAGCCTTGAACTTATCGAATATCTGTAAAAGGCATTCAGCCCAAAATCAAATCGGTTAAACTCATCTAAATAACCTGATGCTGTTTCATCTTCCACATAAGTACCGCTTTTAGGTGTGTGGGTTGTTTTGGTAATATCTCTACTTACATTAAGTAAAACAGCCGCGTAGCCCCCCACACCCAATTGATGCTTTGGGGCCAATTTATATGTCAGGTTTAGCGGAACCTCTAAATAATCAAGTCGGCTATTAACTTCTTCCGTTTCTATTCTTTCTTTACCAAAACGGTAAAAAACACTATCGGAGTAGTTTTGAATATTCACATTGTTCAACACAAAGTAATTTAGACCCGTTTCTACGCCAAAACCATAATTTAATCCTTTGCGATATCCTACACCAGCTAAAAACCCTGTACCCAAAGTATTGCTGGTATTAGAACCTGTAAACACCGGCCCTGCATTCACAAACAAAGAAGAAGTATTTATCCTTCTTTGAGGCGGAAGCTCTTGCGCATTGCCCAAAAGTTCTGCATCCCTTACAGTGAAATCAGTTGCGGCAAGCTCTGGCAGAACATAATCCTTTGATGACAGCTCCAGAGGCTCTGTAAATTCAAAATTCTCAACTGACCCCACGCCTCCATTACCATCTCCAAAAACATTTGAAGCCGACTGTTCCACTGCTGAAGTGCTGGAAGCCGTAGATTGATTATCATTTGTAATCGAGTTATCCGGCTCGGCATGCCCAACGCTTGACATTTCAGTTTCAGTTGATTTCTTACTGATATCAGATTTGGTAGAAGGCGACTCAGGAGAGCCTTGATCCAGGTTTTTGGCCTCCTCAAATACAATTGATGCTGGAGCTTTACTGGCCGTGTTTGATTTCACTTCTGGTTTCATATTTGGCAATACTCTTCCTTCCGGAATAAAATCCGGGCCTGAAATACCGTCATATTTAGAGATAGTACCAGGGTTGTAATAAATAACACTTGCCACCACTACTCCAAACAGCAAAATGGCTGCGGCAGAGCGCCAAAAATACCTGCCTCCGGCTACGGCCTTTTGGTCCAGTATGCCTTCCATCTTTTCCCAGTTGGCCGGGTTAAAGGCAAACTCCCTGTTATTGAGCTTACTTTTAAATAGCTTTTCCAATTCCCTTTCGGTCATAACACCATAGCTACGTTGTTCAACAATTTTCGCATCAGCGACTTCAATTTTTTACGGGCACTACTCAGGTGCCACTTACTTGTTCCCTCACTCATATTGAGTTGCTCGGCAATCTCTTTATGGTTGTAACCGTCAATCACATAAAGGTTAAAAACCTTTTGGCTAACGGGTGGTAACGATCGGATCATTATTTCAAGCTCCTCGGCATCAAACTTTTTATCAGCCTCATTATAGTCCATTACTGTTAATGGAGCCAGGTCCATTGGGGCTTCATGATATTCCAGCTTGCTTCTGCTTTTTTTTCGGAACTCATCAATTTGAGTATTGATGGCGATTCTTCGGATCCATGCCTCAAAGGGGGCCTCCTCATCATACCGATCGAGGTGGGTAAGTATTTTGTAGAATACTTTGTTGAGCATGAACTCGGCATCTTCCTTGTTTCTTTCATATCTAAGGCAAACTGAAAGCAGCACACTATAGCATTGTTTGTAAAGCTCAAACTGAGCTCTACGTTCTTCTCTTATGCATGCTTTTAACAGTTCCTTATCAATATCCATATCAGAAGAAAAACCGGGAGGTTAATTTAAGATAAATCAACCTACCCGGTACAACCGAACAATTAACCACAAAGGATCGCGACATCTAACTATTTTCAAATAATTCTTTTCGCTTTTTGGTGTACACGCTGAAATTCCCGTTAGGGTTGGGTGCAAATAAAAAAATCCTGAAAAATTTCAGGATTTTTAAATAATGTGCTCCTGTTTACAGGATTAGTTCCCGATTCCAATTTCGAATTGAGTAAGCCCAATAAACTGCTGAACGCGCTCGTGCATTTCCTTTCGGTTGATTTCAGAAATGCGCTCCGTTCCAAACTTCTCCACACAAAATGAAGCCAGAGCTGAACCATAGATTACGGCTCTTTTCATTCCTTCAAATGATATATCCTTTGAGTGAGCAAGGTATCCTATAAAGCCACCAGCAAAAGTATCTCCCGCACCGGTTGGGTCAAACACCTCTTCTAGCGGTAATGCAGGTGCAAAGAAAACTTCGTTTTTATCGAACAACAATGCTCCGTGTTCTCCTTTTTTAATGATCAAATATTTTGGACCCATTTCAAAAATAGCCTTAGCCGCCTTTACTAAAGAGTATTCGCCACTAAGCTGGCGAACTTCTTCATCATTTATGGTAAGTACATCTATTTTCTTCAACACCGCCTTAAGTTCATCCATGGCAATGTCCATCCAAAAGTTCATGGTATCCAATATTACCAGTTTTGGGCGATTTTCCATTCGATCCAAAACTTGCATTTGTACTGCTGGCGTCAGGTTACCCAACATCAGAAAATCTGAATTGCGATAAGCCTGGGGCACTTCAGGGTTAAAGTCTGCCAGTACATTTAGCTGGGTATCTAATGTATCACGGGTGTTCATATCATTATGATACTTCCCTTTCCAAAAAAAGGTTTTTCCACCGCTTACTACATTAATTCCATCGGTGGTTATTCCCTTTGCTCTAAAATTTTCTAAATCCTTTTCAGGGAAGTCTTCGCCTACTACGGAAACGATATTTACCTCATCTAAAAAGTTAGAGGCTGAAAAAGAGGCATAAGTAGCTGATCCTCCGATAATTTTGCCCGATTCTCCAAACGGGGTTATCAATTCATCAAAGGCAACAGTTCCGACAATAAGTAGACTCATAATTTTTTATTCTAAAATTTGCGGCAAATATTGTGTAATTTGAGGAAAGGTGCTACTATTGCAGCCCGAAATTTATCGGAAAACATATTCCTCCTTAGCTCAGTTGGTTAGAGCATCTGACTGTTAATCAGAGGGTCCTTGGTTCGAGCCCAAGAGGAGGAGCTTACAAATGAAGAGGTTACAACGTAAAAATTGTAACCTCTTTTTTGTTTAGGAGACCGCTATCTGAGATATAACTTCCCTTAAATTAAACTTCAAGTCTTTTTTTTCTCCATTACATCCGTTTACCATAGATTTACACTTGTAAAGCAATTCTTATTAAGTGGAAGGAAATTTTCAATCGCGGTTTGGATTAGGAAGATTAATTTCTGGTAGGGAGGAAATAATCCTCGAGCATAAAATCTTTAATACCGCGTCTTTCATATTTTTCATTCTAAGTGGAACCATTGCCATTACCGCGCTGGCCACTGGTTCATCCATAGGGATGCCCTTCTCGTTGAGCCTTATTTCAATTATCTTTTTGCTTATCTATTATGAAGCGCGCATCAAGCAACGCTTTGTTATTTCGAGCCGGATTTTTGTGTTGCTCACCCTTATTTTTAATGACGTTGCATGGTGCTGGAGCATTATACAAACTCCAGCTGCCAATTATTTCTTTATCCTAATTATTGTTCTTGACCTTACCATTTTAAAGGTTAAAGACCATATTGGCTTTATCGCCATAGCAATCGTCAATCTTTTTCTTGTTGATTTTTTGGCCTTTAACTGGCCCGAAACATTTTTGAATGGCTACTCGAGTAGCGTTGAACTTATGTTTCCATTTAAAGGCCACGGAAGGCTTGCCAGCCTGGCAATTTTGCTCTCTGTGGTGTTATTTTTCTTTAAGAAGAACTACGAACGTGAACGGACCATTTCAAAAATTAGGAGCCGCCAACTTCAAAACGCCAATGCTGCTCTAGATAATCGCAACCAGCACCTGGAGTCTATGGCGAGGATGGTGTCTCACAACCTTCGCTCTCCTATGGCAGGGTTAAAAATGATTCTTAGCCTTTATGATAGAATGGATACTCCTGAGAAGAAGGAAGACCTTATGGAGAATTTTAAAGAGGGCGCCACAGTATTGTTTGACATGGTGGATGATCTCTCAAAAATAATGATGGACTACCGGGAGCTGGTAAAGGAAATGGAGGAAATAAGTCTTGAAAAAAGGCTTGCCGTGGTAAAAAAACAGTTAAACCAACAAATACTGGAGTCCGGAGCCACAATTGTTCACGACTTTTCTAAACAACCCACCGTTTACTATTCTCGTTACTTTCTTGAAAGCATCTATCTAAACCTTATATCCAACGCCCTTAAATATAGCCGTGATGGTGTACCGCCTTTAATAACTATAAAATCATTTGTGGAAAAAGGAAGGGTAATGCTGAGTTTTAGTGATAACGGCATTGGGATAGACCTGGATGAAAACGGGCAAAAAGTATTTCAGATGTACAAAACCTTTCACGATAAGAAAGGTGTGGATAGCCGTGGTATTGGACTGTTTATGACTAAAAACCAGGTAGAAATGCGAGGTGGAAAAATTAAAGTGGAAAGCACCCTAGGCAAAGGGACAACCTTTTTCCTTGAGCTGTATAGGTTATAGATACTGTTTAAACTTACTCTTTACATCGTTTTTATACGATCTGCTTACCGGTAGATTAAAGTAATCTCCAACTACGTAGTTATCATCAATCTCCAAAACCCTATCAAGGTTTACGATGTATGACTTGTGCACTCTAAGGAAGGCATCTGGCAATTGAGAAATGAAGGCCTTCATAGTGCTATGTACAACATGGCTTTCTTCTCCCACAACTACTTTGATGTAATCACCCATTGCCTCTATGTAATCTATCTTACTTGTTGCAACTTTTACAAGAACTCCATTGGTTTTGATAATAATGTTCTGATCCTCGCTTGATTTTGAAAGATTCTCTGTTAGCAATTGAACCTTGCTAATAGCCTTATTAAACCTCTCGGTTTCCAAAGGTTTTGATAAAAAATCTGTTACATCATATTGGAAAGCCTCAAAAGCATACTTCTTTTCGGCTGTAACCATTATCACTTGTGGAATTTTCTTGAAATTATCCATTAGTTCAAAACCCGTCATTTCTGGCATCTCAACATCAAGAAACACTAAGTCAACATTATTTTTTATGAGACCCATTTTAGCCTCCAGTGCATTGTGATAGGTTGCTACGAGTTTTAAATCGGCATGATTACCAATACAGTTGCGCAACATTTCTCTCGAAAGGGCATCGTCATCAACTATAACGCATTTGAGTTTACTCATAAAATTAGGCTAACGATAATACTGCATTATGCTTTTAGGGTGTATCCTTAAAAAGTTTTAGAGCAGGTGTAGGGTTTACCTGCTAAATTACATAAGTATTGCTTAAAATTGAACTCTGAACTAAAGTCTGAAAATGAGATTAGATAAATTTTTATGGTGTGTACGAAAATATAAAACCCGCAGCATAGCTACAGATGCAGTACGGAAAGAAAAGGTAAGCATTAATAATGAGCCTGCTAAACCCTCAAGAGATATAAAAGTTGGGGACGAAATAGCCTATAAAAAAGATGGAATCACATATCAACTAAAAGTAAAGGACATTCCAAAATCAAGACTTGGAGCTAAGCTGGTAGCAGATTACATCACAGATACAACTTCGCCAGAAGAAATTGAAAAATTAGAGTTTATGAATATGATGCAAAACTTTAACAGGCAAAGGGGAACTGGAAGGCCGACAAAAAAAGAGAGAAGAGATCTGGATGATTTCAGTGAATTATAGTTTATTAAAAAGTTCCTTTAATACCTCTGAATATATTTTGTGCTTGCCTTTAAAAGTGGTTGTTTCCAGCTTAAAACCTTGGCTCCTCAACAATTCTGTATGACTTTTAAATTGTTCCATGGAAATATATTCATCCTCATCACCCAATAAAAGGTGTACTGGTATAGGATTCATTTTCCGTATTGATTCTTCCACATCCAAATCTGGTGGAAAAGCCCCGGCCCAGTTTATCAAAAAATCAAATTGATAGCTGGATTTTGAAATCCAGCGGCAAGCGGTGGCCACACCTTGGGAGAAGCCCAAGATTCCCACTTTTTCCACAGTGGCTATTTTAACCTTAAAGTGATGATAAACCCGATCAAGGTAATAGCAATAATCCTCAATGTCCTTTAGCCTATCCTCTTTGGTCATCCAGCTGGCACCCACCCTGCCACTTGTGCCATTAAGGTAGAAGCGATGAAGACCCTCAGGCGCTATAAACAGGGTCTTATCAAGATCAGGAAGCTTAAAATTGTGAATGAAATACTGGCCTAACTGACCATAGCCGTGCAAGGCAAAGCAAATAGTATCATACTCCTTATCAAGAGGCCCGCTAAGAAAATAGCGGGCGCTCTTTTCAATTTTCAGGTATTGAGCGTCATGCATTAAAGGATGGCTTTCTCTTCTCTAAAAAAGCGGTAGTTCCCTCTTTGAAATCCTCAGTTCCAAAGCATTTACCAAACTCCTCAATTTCAACTTTAAAGCCATCTACACCTACCTGGTATCCGGCATTTATACTTTTAATAGCGCTACGTAAGGCACTTGGTGAATTTCTCGTCATTTTTCTGGCCAACTCAATGGTGTTAGCCATTAATTCATCAGAAGTAAATACGTGATTAACCAAGCCCATTTCGTGGGCTCTGTCGGCCTCAATCATACTGGCGGTAGCAATCATCTCAAATGCACGTCCGTGGCCCACCAATCGCGCTAAACGCTGTGTGCCCCCATATCCCGGGATAAGGCCTAAACCTGTTTCTGGCAAACCTAGTTTTGCGTTATAGGATGCCACCCGCATATGGCAAGCCATGGCGAGCTCTAACCCACCGCCTAAGGCAAATCCATTGATAGCCGCAATTACTGGTTTGCTAAAATTTTCCACATAATCAAAAAGCAATTCTTGCCCACGTGCAGCCAACTCCTGGCCCTGGCTCACATCAAAGTCTGAAAACTCCTTTATATCTGCGCCCGCTACAAAAGCCTTATCACCACCTCCGGTAATGATTATGGCCCTAACCTCTTTATTACTATAGAAGCTAACAAGAGCATTATGTATTTCCTGAATGGTTTGCTTGTTCAGCGCATTCATTTGTTTTGGGCGATTAATGGTAATCACCGCATATTGCTCCTCGTGGTTAACTATTATGTTTTCGTACGACATATTGTTTGGTTTTATTTAAGTTCAAATTGCACGTTCACCGTGGTTGAAATTTCAATGGCCCCGCCCTCTACCGAGGGACCAGCCATATCAAATGAAGCCCTTTTATATTCCATAATCGGAGAGGGATTCCCCATTCCCACCCTATCGGAAATCATCAAGGCACGCCCTACTTTCTGACCATATTCCGCAGCCATAAGTTCTGCTTTTTTTCTGGCGTTTTGCATTGCCTGCTGAAGTAATGCATTTTGAGCGCTTTCAGCCTGAGTTGATTTAAAGCTTACGTTGTTGACATCATTAATTCCCAGTGAAATAAGGCCCAGCATAATTTCATCGTACTTACTCAAATCATTTAGTTTAAACGTAAGGGACTGCCTGGCGTCATAGGCAGGAGATTCGGTGCGGCTGCCGCTGTAGTAGGTATTAAGGCTTACACGAGTCGTCTTTACATCTGA
>CAXBJE010000054.1:0-11893 GCA_963975525.1 uncultured Owenweeksia sp.
GACAATTTACACACCAGCCCATGGTAAGTGGGGAATATTGATAAACTTCTTCCATTTCCTCAACGGGACCATGACAGGTTTGACAAGCAACACCACCAGCGGTTACGTGCTGAGAGTGATTGAAATAGGACAAGTCTGGAAGATCATGAATACGAACCCATTTTATTGGCTTCTGCTCATAACCTTCAATGTATTTCATCTCAGCAGGATCAAAACCTACTGCTGCATAAATCTTGGCAATTTCCTCTGTGCCAGTGGTTGGACCTTCCTGAATATTCATGTGGCAGTTCATACACACATTAGCCGAAGGCACATTAGACACCGCACTCTTACGAGCACCGTAGTGGCAGTAGTTACAGTCAATTTTATTATCTCCTGCATGTAGTTTGTGCGAAAATGCGATGGGCTGCTTTGGCTCATAGTGCTCAAGACCAATAAGAAGCGGGGTATTATTTGGATCAACTGGCGCACCCGGAGCATCTGGTGTTTCTGCAGTTTGCCCAGGAGGTAGCGGAGGATTTTCGGTGTATGCCAGAACATCCATGATATCCTGATCAGAAAGACCTGGAAATGGCGTCATTGCTACACCTCCATTTTCTTCAAAAACCTGGATAGCCAAAGCATCGCCCGATGCTCTAAGAGCCGCATTATCCTTAATCCAAAGCTTTAACCACTCTGTATCTCTCTTTTCGGTGATCCCACCAAGAGCAGGTCCGATTGATTTTTTATCCAGCTTGTGACAAGCAGCACAGTTGGCATTGAATATAGACTTTCCATTTACGGGATCTCCCTGAGCGGAGCCCACAAAAGCTGATAAAAGAAAAATTATGGAAAGGGCTAAGCGCGAAACTTGGTCGATTAAACGTTTTCTCATTGTTTGTGCCTGATAATATAGCTGGTCGTACTTCGGTGGGCAAATTTAAGACTTAAAGGCATTTTGCGAATATTCGAGTAAGAACCTTTTAAATTTATAACGGTTCTAAATAAACATGCCTTCATATTTCACCTCCATTCAAAAGCTATAGTTTTGCATTTTAATAGGATACACTTATGAAAGGAACATCAATCGCCCTTGTTTTCAGTATTAGCTTAGTAAGTTTTTCAGCTTTTTCGCAAGCCGAAAAACCCACAACTGAAGAATTGAAGTTAATAGAAGAGCCCGGAATTTCGCAAATGCAGAAGAAATATGTGGAGCAAAACAAGGCCAAACAACAGCTTGACGGATTCAGAGTTCAAATTTACAATGGCACAAAACAGGAAACCCTAAAAACCAGATCAAAATTTCTGGGCGTTTTCCCCAACGTACCAGTATACACTGTATATGAATCTCCAGAGTATAAGGTGCAAACTGGTGATTTTAGAACCAGGCTGGAAGCTGAGAAATTTCTAAAGCAAGTGGTTAATGAATTTGGAAGTGGCTTTGTGGTAAAAACAAAAATTAAATTTCCGGAGCTAGTTCCAAATTCCGAAAATGAAGCAACTGAATAATTCGTTTCAGTACAATGAAAAAAATAAGCGGCCCGAACATTAAATGTTCGGGCCGCTCTATTATTAACTATAAGAAACTATTGCTTCAACACTTTGGAAGTGTGAGTCTTTCCTCCCGCATTTATTTTTACCAAATATATTCCAGATGTGTAGCCATCCAGATTTAACTGAATTTCTTGGGTATCAAAACTACGCTGTTGAAGGATTCTTCCATTTAAATCCATAATAGATACTTCGCCATTTACAACACCTACATCTTCTTTAACAATGATGTTTACAAAACTGCTTGTTGGATTTGGATAAAGCTGAACAGGTAATTCCACTTCTGCAAAAACACCTTCGGGCTCCGGCCTGTTATCTGACTTTTTCACTACCGAAGTTCCGCCTTTGGTTAGATCCATACGGAAGGAGAAACCTCCTTTGTCACCGGCTTTTGCGAAATTTCTAACAACAAGTACCACTTCATTTACACCAACAACAAAAACAGTATCAAGATCTATTGTGCTAACAAAGTCAAATGGATCACCACCTGCAAAACCATTTACAAATACTGGACCTCCTAAAACAAAGTTTAAATCGTGACCTGGAAGTTTCCTATTGGCTACAGGTACGTTTTCTTCTCTTGCTATTAATTTGCCGTTAATATAGATTTCCATACCATCGTCTACAGTCATCCTAAAACGTGAGTCAACCCCCACATTATCTAACAATGTGAACTCCTTACGGAAGTAGGTTATGTTATTGTCAGTTTTTATGTTTACAGCACCTGGTACTGAATCTATAGTATGAAAACCATAGGGTTGACCAGCCATTGCAGGTAGAGTATACGTAGCTGTTGCAGGTAAGGAAGCAACGCCTCCCCAGAAGCCACTAAAATTACTTGGAGTAACTACCGTACTCATATCCCAACTGGTATCTGATACACAACTGTCCAAAACATCACAGTTTGCCGACTTAATTTTATAGTCCAAATCCATTCTGAATGAAAAGCCACCCTTATCCGATGGTTTAGCATAGTTTCTCACCGCTAAGGTCAACGAATTCACACCCGCTACAAATATGTCATCTAGTTCAGAAAAGGTAACTGAACTAAATGCATCACCACCGCCATTAGGGTTTACTATTGTTCCGTCAGCCTGCAGATCGGCATCAAAGGGCGGGTTTTTAAAATTAGCACCTTGGCCTGTGTATTGGGCTAAAACTAAAAAACCATTAACATATACTTCTACATGGTCATCAACCGTCATCCTTATACGTGCTGCCACATCGTCATCACCTCCAATGGTAAAATATTTACGGAAATAAGTAACATCCCTTCCTGTTTTTATCACCTCCGCACCAGGCACCGAATCTATGGATGGAAAAGAATAGGGCTGTCCTATTAGGGCTGGTAAGCTAAAAGTTCCATCTGCTGGTAAAACACCACCTACACCTCCCCAAACTCCAGAAAGATTAGTTCCTGTTTCTACCGTACTTTTCCTCCAGGATGTATCGGAGTATAAAGTCAATGAACCATCTACAACACATCCGGTATCAGCTTTCACTAAAATACAAACCGAAGTAAGTGCAGTTAAAGCCGATGCATCTTCAGCGGTAAATGAAATCACTGATAACCCAACATCTCCTGGACCAGGTACCCAGCAAACCATCATAGTATCGGGATTACCTCCTGCCGAAGGGTTGGAGGGGGAAACCACCGCGCCAAGGGGCACTCCTACAGCAGTAATAGTTACCACATCCCCCGTATCGGCATCTTTGGCAACAACCTTAAACCATAATGAATCTCCTACTGTGATATCGAAGCAGGGTGCAGGCGCAGGTGTTATGCTAAAATCAAACATAGGAGGGGTGCTAATAACGCTTGCTGAATCCACAATTTCTATTAAAAAGTCAACCATGGTTTTCGCACCATGAGGATCTTCAATTGCCACAAAGGCATTGAGCTGGTCTCCCGTAGCATAACCTACTGTACTTATTGTAGCATGCCCAGCTGGACTTACAGCAAAGGTTGGAGCATTAGCTCCGGGCCCAAAAGAAATGGCCTCTGCATATGTAGCCAGCCTAAATGTCAATGGATCTCCATCAGGATCTGATCCTGGAATAATAAATGCCGCTGGGGATAAGCCTTTGCTAAGCTTTACAATAGGTGATAATGAAGACACAGGTGACTTATTACCTAAACCACAGGCTGTTACCTTACATTCACTTCTAAAATATCCGTCAGCGTTATTTATTAACGTACTAATTCGGCAACAATCGGTAAAGGAGAGTAAATACTCCTTGGCAGGCAAAGGCAAAACAAAGACCTTTTTAAAAACCCCGAAGTACCAGTCGTCTACCAAATTAACAGTTGTAGCAGTAAGGAAAATCGGTTCGGTTGTAACAACACCCCCACCAATTTCCATGAGTTCTAGTATGCTTGTTGCACTTGTTGTTACGGACCCAACAACTGGTATACCTGCAAAGTGGCCAAATGACTCTCGCCATGCCTGGCTCACCGTTACCTCAATTGCACAGGCCCCAACCCCACCTAGAGGCATAGGCACATACTTATAAGTAATAGAACCATAACGATAATGGGTAGCAGAAACGGTAGAACCGAGCAGGAGGAAAAACAAAACTCCCAACGCGGTAATCCTTTTAATGTCTAATGTGCTTTTCAGGATTGAAAAGACTTGGTGTAATCTCTTTTTCATGATAATTAGATTTAAGTGGATTGGTATTCCATATAAAGATACCTACAATAGAGATTAAACACGACCACAATTCACTACTAACCAACCACTTAACTTAAACCCACACTGAAATTACAAGATGAACCAGCAACCAACAAAGTACAATACGTGCATAGCAAAAAAAATGGCCCAACTCCAAAAGGAGCTGGGCCATTTATTAAAGATTAACAAATCTATTTCTTGAACACTTTTGCTGTATGTATTACTCCATTGGTATTTACTTTAACAAAGTAAATACCCGATGCATAAGCAGCAACATTCAATTGAACTTCATCATTGTCAATATCAAGTCTTTCAAGCTCTCTTCCATTAACATCTACCAAAATTACCTCACCGGTTGTTTCAGTAGTATATCCTGGAATTACAACATTTACCCAATCAGAAGTTGGGTTTGGATATACTTTGGCAACCAATTCATCACTAGCTGAATTTCTAACAAATCCAGTAGACTTCTTGATAACCGGATTACCTGCTTTGTCCATATCCATGCGGAAAGAGAACCCACCTTTATCTGGTTTGCTTGTTCTGTTTCTAATAGCTAGTACTATATCGTTCATGCCCGGCTTAAGCACCGTATCCATATCAACTGTACCAACATAGTCAAAAGCATCGCCACCCATATGACCATTGTCAACAGTGTTGTCACTCTTAAATAGAATATCATGATTAGCCGTTCTCCAGTTTTCCTTACCCATTCCTTCTTCTCTGGCCAATAGGTTACCGTTGATGAACACCTCCACATTATCATCCATAAACATTCGTATCCTGGTGTTTACACCGATGTGATCATTTAGTTCAAAGGTTTTCCGATAATATGTAACTCCGCTTAAAGCAGAAATTACCTCAGAACCTGGTACGGTATAAAGATGTGTCCAAGGATAAGGCTGACCCACAACTACAGGCAGCGTAAACGTTGCAGCAGCTGGTACGGAACCTACACCCGGCCATGGGTAACTATTAGATGTAGCAGTAGTTACAACAGTACTCAGTTTCCATGTACTATCAGATACACAGCTATCTAAAGCATCGCAGTTACCAGTTTGATAAGTGTAATCAAGATCCACAAGTAGAGAGAATCCTCCCTTATCCGAATTCTTGGCATAGTTTCTAACCGCTACGGTAATTGTGTTCATTCCTGGAACAAACAAATCACCAAGGCTCGAGAATGTTGCAAAACTAAATGCTTCACCTCCTGCATTTGGACTAACAACAGTTCCGTTAGACATAAACATTACATCAAATGCCGGATTCTTAAAATTAGTACCCAAACCTGTGTACTGACCCACTAATAATTGTCCATTAATGTAAATTTCGGTATGGTCATCAACTGTCATTTTAACTCTGGCAGCCATGTCATCATTTCCATCTATCATAAACTTCTTTTGGAAGTAGGTTACATCTCTGGTAGTTTTAATAACCTGTGCACCATCAACAGAATCAATAGAAGGGAAGTTATAGGGCTGACCTACCATGGCTGGAACCGTAAATGTGGCATCTGCTGGCAATACTCCACCAACTCCGGCCCAACTACCGGATAAGTTAGTACCTGTTGTTACGGTGCTCATCATCCACGATCCATCAGAAACTAAGTTTAATGAACCTGCTACAACACAACCTGTGTCCACCTCAGATGAATCTTTAACGGTAAGGTTGAAATACTGATATGCTGAACCTGTAGAGTGGTGGTGAATATCCTGGCCTTCAACTTGTATATTGAAGCTAGTACCAACATCACCTGCACCAGGCGTACCTGAAAGTATACCACAACCATTTCCTAAATCAGTAAAGGTTAACCAAGATGGGGCGTTTGAAACGTAAATATCAATGCTGTCGCCATTGGCGGTATCCTTATCCATAACTACAATTTTGTAATAGAAAAGGCTATCCACATAAACACAGGTATCTGGAGTAGATGTGATTTTTGGCGCACTGTTAATTAATTGAGAAACTTCATGAATCTCTTTTTCACCATTTTGATCTTCAGCAGTGAAGAATACGTGACGGTGACCCCAGTCTGTTGGGCCTACAATCCACTCAAACATTCCGCTAGTGGGATTTGCCAGAGGCGAGGGAAGCGGTGTGAAAGTTGCTCCGGCATACAATGGAATTTTACTACCATTCATAGCCTTTCCTTCTACTTTGTTTATAACAACAGAATCATTTGGATCTAAGTCGGACGCCTGAACCATGTATTTAATAGTATCACCGCACTCATAATACATATGAACTCCCTGAGCAGGCGTAGGTGGCACATCAAATTTGGGCTTTTGGCTTACTATAATAGAAACCGAAGTATTGGCCTGAACATTATTATTATCCTCAGCCGTAAAGTTTATTACCGATGTACCCAAATTTGCATTTGTTGGGTACCAACAGAAAACAGTACTATCGGGATTGCCACCTGCTGTAACTATGTTAGGTGTAAATGTTGCACCAATAGGAACCCCAACGGCATTTATAGTAACAATATCTCCTGGATCAACATCAAAAGCTTTAACCTTAAATTTAACAGTATCGCCAGGCCTTACGCTGTAAATAGTGCCATTTGGCGGTGTAACAGCATAATCAAAAGTTGGTGGGTTTGAAGTATTTACAATTCTAATAATAAAATCCAAAATAGATTTTGCGCCTGCTGTATCTTCAACTGTCACCGCTGCTTGATACAATTGACCCACAGCTTTACCTATGGTATTGAAGGTGGCTAGACCTGTAGGAGAAACCGTGAATCCCGGAGCTGGGGTATTGGCGGAAGTCTCAGCAGAAGTTGCCAACCTAAAACTCAAAGGATCCCCGTCAGGGTCAGTTGCGGGTATTTGAAAAGTGGCACCCGCCTGACCTGCTTGCATGTTAATAATTGGTGTCACCGTTGAGTTTGGGCCATTATTTCCATTTCCAATAACTACAACGGTTTCATTCCTATAGTTTCCATCTCTATTGTTTTGTAAAGTGGAAATTCTGCAGCATCCACTATATGAAAGAGGGTAAGTTCCTGGACCAGGAAATGTAATACGAGTGGTGAATGTTCCAAAAAACCAATCTTCAACAAGGTTAACTGAAGTAACTGTTATTAAAATTGACCTACTAGATTGACCGGGAATAATCAACGAACCAGTATTTACGACCTGTCCTACATTTGAGTTGCTAAATGCCGATTTTCGCCAAGCATGTTGGATGGTAACATCTACAGTATTAGCTTGTCCAGGGACTAGTTGCCAGCTCATATTTCCGTAGCGATAATGGGTAGCCGAAGCTACCGTGCATAAAAGTAAAAACAGCGCTACGGCACCCGTTTTTAATTTGTTTAGTTGATTACCAACATCAAAGGATGTTCGCATTTTCTGTAATGATAAATTCATGGGTCACAGTTTATAGTTAATAATGTCTAAAGCTAATGCTTATTATTAAAAAACTACTAATTGGTAACCCTGTAAATAAAGCACTTAATCGAAAAATACGGCATTTTACCGATAATTCAGCCCATATGATTTGAAAACCCAAGAATTAATTGCCTACACAACACTTTTTATGTCAGGGATTTAAACCAAAAAAGACCATCCTGCGATTTGCAGGACGGTCTTTCCTCAAAAAAAATTAATTGCTAAAACTTAAAAACCTTTGAAGAATGTGCACCGCTTTCAGAAACAACTCTAATAATGTATACCCCCGAAGCCAGAGCACCAAGATTTAATTGAGCTTCATTGGAATGTAAATCATAGGATTGTATCACCTTACCATTTAGATCAAGCAGAAGGATATTGTTATCAATTATGTTTGTTTTTTCATCAATTACAACATTTACCCAATTACTGGCCGGGTTAGGATAAATAGTAATAACCCCGTTTTCATCAGCAAGTAATCCACCACCAATCATAGGAGCTTTTTTCAATACCGGCATTCCTCCTTTATCCATATCCATCCTAAAGGAGAATCCTCCTTTGTCTGGCTTGCTGGTGCGGTTTCTAATCGCAAGTACCAAGGTGTTCATTCCTGTTTTAAGTATGGTATCCATATCTGGAGTTGCATGATGATCAAAAGGATCTCCCAACATATGTCCATTATCAACAGTACCATCATCTTTAAAAAGGATATCATGATTAGCTGTTCTCCAGTTCATCTTCCCCATGCCGTCTTCAAGTGCTAACCAATGTCCATTAATGAATATTTCCACATCATCGTCCATAAACATTCTAATACGTGTATTTACATCGGTATGATCGGCAAGCTCAAAGGTTTTGAGATAATAGGTTACACCGCTCAGCGCAGAAATAACCTCGGAGCCCGGAACTATGTACAAGTGAGGCCATGGATAGGGTTGACCAACAACCACTGGATCAGTGAATGTAGCAAATGATGGGTATGAACCTACTCCTGGCCACGGGTAACTATTTGCTGTAGCAACGGTAGTGACAGTACTTAACATCCAAGAGGCATCCGAAACGCAACTATCCATAGTGCCTCCACCAGGGGGTGGAGTAGTATCAATTACCGAGATACAAACTGAAGTAAGTGTTGTAACACCCAAGGTATCAGAGGCATCAAACGTTATCACTTTCACTCCAACATCTCCCGGGCCAAGTATCCAGGTCATTTCGGTGCTGTCAGGGTTTCCACCAGGGGTTGGGAGCGCAGGACTAAATGTTGCCCCTAATGGCACACCAACTGCCGCAATCTTAACAACATCACCTGGTTCGGGGTCATATGCCTTGATGGTAATCTTTACTGTATCGCCTACATAATAAGTCAGGCATGGAGCCGGGTGAGGAGTTACCCCAAAATCAAATTCAGGAGCCACTGCCGAATCCACTAATTGAATAATGAAATCAACTATGGTTTTTGAACCTTTGGAATCTTCAATTGCTATAAACACGTTGTGCATTGTATCCATAGGGGGAATTCCCCCTGTAAGAAATGTAGCCACCCCACCGGGTGATACAGAAAATCCTATTGGATTGCCCCCGGAAGGAAATGCCGCAGACACTGCCTCAGTTGTAGTTGCCAACCTAAAAAATAACGGATCACCATCTGGGTCGGTTGCAGGTATTGAAAACATAGAACCGGGCCCTTTTGGTAACTTCACCACAGGTGGTAAAGTTGCTATGGGCGAACTGTTTCCCCCACCTGGCGGTGTAACAAATGTTTCGCTTCTAAACTCTATGCCTGAATTATTGGCTAAGTCAAAAATTCTACAGCAATCTTCATAGTAAATTAAATAAGCCGAATCACAAAGTACCGTCATTGTGGTGGTGTAAGTACCATAGTAGGTTTCTTCCGCAAGGTTTACAGAAGTTACGGTTATTACGATTCCTTCGGAGCTTACAAAAGATCCTCCAGCAGTTTCTAGCACCAACGTGGACGTAACTGGGCTTGGATCACCTATAGAAGGTGGCACAGGAAAATGGCAAACAATTTCGCACATTTCCCACGCCTGCGTAACGGTTACTTCTATTTCGCAAGAATCAGCGGAAACTGGCCCAAGAACCTTATAGCTTATACTACCGTATCTATAATGAGAGGCTAAACTTGTGGTAACTGAAAAGAGAAAAAACATTAGTACAGCAACAACCCTAGTGGTATTGGATTGTATGACCCAGCCTATAAATGACTGAAAGGATAAGTTTGTCTTCATGGTTAAAGTTTTAAAGTTATCCCTACAAGTTATTGATAACGAACCACCATAACGTAGTACAATTCCTAAAATTGATGCGCTTTGAGTGAATCAATGTGTGACTAACCTAAAACAATTAGTGCCCAACAATGCCTTATGCATACATAACACTTTGGGTAAAAACAAAAAAGGCGACTCATGATGAATCGCCTTTTCTGTATCTAATATCGAGAAACTTACAAAGTCTTCTTCACTTCAACTTCCTCAAATCCTTCAATGTTGTCTCCAACCTTGATGTCATTAAAGTTTTTAATGTTCAGACCACACTCGTATCCTTTGCTTACTTCTTTTACGTCATCCTTGTAGCGTTTTAGAGAACCCAGCTCGCCAGTGTAAACCACCACACCATCACGTATGATACGTACTTTGGTATTTCTATGGATAGTTCCATCCAATACATAACAACCTGCAATGGTTCCCACCTTTGTAATCTTAAAGGTTTCCCTTATTTCAAGGTTGCATACAATCTTCTCTTTTACTTCAGGAGAAAGCATGCCTTCCATTGCATCTCTAATCTCGTTGATAGCATCATAAATGATACTATACAATCTCACATCCACTTGTTCCTTCTCAGCCAACTTACGGGCACTTGCTGAAGGACGCACCTGGAATCCTACAATAATGGCATCAGATGCTGTGGCCAGAAGGATATCCGACTCACTAATCTGACCTACGGCCTTATGGATTATGTTTACCTGAATTTCGGCAGTACTCAGTTTCTGTAATGAATCTGCCAATGCCTCAATAGATCCATCCACATCACCTTTTACAATAACATTAAGCTCCTGGAAATCTCCAATAGCCAAACGTCTTCCAATTTCTTCAAGGGTAAGGTTCTTTTGGCTACGGGCACTTTGCTCACGCTGTAGCTGCGTTCTTTTGCTAGCAATAGATTTAGCTTCGCGCTCATCATCCATTACTACAAAATTATCACCCGCCTGTGGAGCTCCATCCAAACCTAATATACTTACTGGCTTAGCAGGACCAACCGATTCAAGGCGATGACCACGCTCATCGAGCATTGCTCTAACTTTTCCACTATACTGTCCGGCCAAAACGAAATCTCCAATTTTCAGCGTTCCATTTTGCACAAGAATAGTAGAAAGATAGCCACGTCCTTTATCCAAAGATGCTTCTACAACAGTACCGCTTGAGTTCCTGTCCGGATTAGCTTTTAGGTCAAGCAATTCTGCTTCAAGCAAAACTTTTTCAAGCAGCTCGGGTACACCCATACCAGTTTTAGCTGATATGTCTTGAGATTGAATTTTACCTCCCCAATCTTCAACCAAAAGGTTCATCTGGGCAAGTGATTCTTTTACTTTTTCAGGATTTGCCGATGGCCTATCAACCTTGTTGATGGCAAAAACAATAGGTACACCAGCCGCTTGTGCGTGGCTGATAGCTTCCTTCGTTTGAGGCATCACATCATCATCCGCTGCAATTACAATAATGGCAACGTCAGTAACCTTTGCACCACGAGCTCTCATCGCGGTAAACGCTTCGTGACCCGGTGTATCAAGGAAAGTAATATGCTGACCACCGTCCAATTGAACTGAGTATGCACCAATGTGCTGGGTAATACCACCAGACTCACCGGCTATAACATTCGCTTTACGAACATAATCCAGCAACGATGTTTTACCATGATCTACGTGACCCATTACGGTTACGATTGGTGCTCTTGGCACCAAATCTTCTTCTGCGTCCTCTTCAAACTCAATCGCATCCGTTACATCTGAACTCACAAATTCCACTTCGAAACCAAATTCTTCGGCAACAATCTGTAGGGTTTCACCATCCAAACGTTGGTTCATTGTAACCATCATACCAAGAGACATACATGCGGAAATAACCTGAGTTACTCCTACGTCCATCATATTGGCTAGTTCACTTACGGTTACAAATTCAGTAACCTTAATGGTTTTGCTTTCTTCTTCCTGGCGAAGTTCATCCTGAGCCACCCTATCTCTATGGCCCTGACGCTTTTCGCGCCTAAGCTTAGATG
>CAXBJE010000055.1:0-11821 GCA_963975525.1 uncultured Owenweeksia sp.
CTGCAACCGTACATGCTCAAGTTGATCCTTTAGACCAGTTTTTTAATTTATCCTTCATTCCCTCTTTGGTGGAATACGATTCCATTGCGGTTTCGTTAGATAGCGGGCTAAACTTTACCACCATAGCCGCTGCCTCGCAACATTACTTCACCAATGGTAAAATTGATACCATGGTTATTACACAAATGGGAGTACCAACATATAGTTATGATGGCACTTTGGTAGGGAGAACCACCACTGTTATAGGCACCGAAATAGCCAACTCCACCATTGTAGATAAAATTGAGTTTACTCAGGATAGCCTTTATCGAGACAGCACTATAACTTACTATGAGCACAATGGCTCTATGTTTCAATTGTTCTTTGAAGCCCGGGTTCAATATCAAAGTGCAACCAGTACAGATGTAAGTTACCTGGATATTTTTGCCGACTTGGGAGGTGGACTTGTAAACATTGGTAACTACACATATTATTATAAAGGCCTTTATCTGGACAGTGTTTATTACACCGTCAGCATGAGCAGCAATGGTGATGGATATTTAAAGTATATCTACGATGCAAATAACCCGTCAAAGCAAATTGCACTGGAAACGTATGAAGACGTGGACAATGATGGTGAAAGGGATTTAGTTCAAAGGCTAAAGCTAGATCACAACTCATTGAATCAGGTGGTACAGATTAGAGAATTTAATCTGGATGCCAATAACAATTTGAGTTTTGATGCCGAATATCGATTTGCTACCCGTAAATACAGCACTATCTCCCTTCCGCAACATAGCGAGGTAAGCATAAGCCTTTACCCCAACCCCGCGCATAATTATCTTCAAATTGATTTTGATAAAAAGCTTTTTAGTGAATTTGAGATATACTCAACTGCAGGTAAACAGGTATTATCAGGGCAGTTACAAAACCGTATAAATGTAGAGGCATTGCCCAAGGGGCATTACATTTTAAGGCTTAAAGGAAAAAGCGGAATTGGTACCGTTAGATTTGAAAAGTTGTAGAGCCCAATAGTTGAAGCATACAAAACCAAAATGCCGGATTCACATAGAATCCGGCATTTTGGTTTAAGTGTCTTCGCTCTTTTTTAAAAGCCCGAGCCCTGATGAGAAAAAAATAATCCCCAAGATTGACAAGGCCCATTCATTAATCTGAATAAGGGGAGTTCCAAAAACACCAATTATTCCAAGTATTAAGGCAAGGGCTCCAAAAATTGTAAAGGCAAGTCCAAGATATTTTAACATAGGTGTTTAATTTTAACAGATATAACCACTGCTCGCCTTATTTGTTGACATTTACTTAGGATCATCCCATTGAAAATCTTCCGCCTTTGGCATTTCATCCAGTGCATTAAACGCTATAACAGGCGGTACGGTTAGCTTTCTCTTTTGGGTATCCATCCACGCGCAGTCTACGGTAATGATGGCACACAGCTCTTCTCCCCTTCGTATTATATGCTGGAATGAAAATCGTGATCCATCCCTTCGAAGCTTGGTAATCTTTAGGTCTATTTTGAGATCGTCCTTAAATCTTAATTCTCTACGGAAAATGGCTTCTTCCCTGAAAAGGATTGGGCCCAGATTATTTTCCGTCATTATCTCGGCACTTAGCCCATACTTGAAAAAACCCTGAATACGGCATTGGGCGCCAAAATCATAATAAACGGAATGTCTCACATGATAATTAGGGTCCAGATCACTCCATCTTATTAAAAGTGGGATTTCAAACTTTGTTGCTTGCATATTATTATCAAAACAAAAAGGCCTCTCGCTCTCACGAAAGGCCTTTGGTTATTCATTTTTCAAACTACTTTAAGAAAGAGTGCTGCTCCCCATACATCAACATTTGTTGCGTAAAATCCGTTGGGTACATTACTTCAATGTCCTTTAAAGTATCACCGCTCATTACAGGGCGCAATACTGGTTGAACAAACCCCGAGTATGGAGGAATGTTAAGCTTTGCTGCTCTGTCCAACACTTCCTGGTGAAGTTTTGGGTCAACCTTTACACCATAAGTCTCAACAAGCAATTTACCAGCTTCATAGTCTCCCTCGCTTTTTATGCGCTGTATTTCCCGCAATTGTTTACCAAAAATCGCTCTAAGCTTTTTGTAATCATTAACTACAAAGTAGGTTTTGCCATCAAGATTCTTCCTCTCAATTACATTATCGGCTTTACCCATTTCATAAGCCCAGGCAGCTACTAATTGACGGTTCCGCATGTGGTCCTCTTCCACCTGCTCACCCATGTTAAGCCTGCGTAGCTGCAACATCATACCATTACGGATGTAGTTGTCATATTCTGCCATTCCTACTGCCATGGTATCAATAAGCCCAAGTTCAATAAGCTTTGGATCCATTATATAATAAAGGGCTACAAGGTCCGCACGGCCTTCCTCTAATGTAGATGCATAATTCTTTAAAGTTTCCTTTGGTGTGCCAATTCCAGGATTTAGTTTTCCTGAAGCATGGCCAACAACCTCGTGTAATGCTGTATGCATTTTTCCACTTATTTCAGCATACTTTTTAGAACGCTCCAATTCCTCTTTTGTAAAAGTGAACTCTTCTAAAAACCCACCTCCCTTGGCGTGTTCGTAAGCATTTTCAATATTGGCAAGGCTAACAGACTTGGAGCCATGCTCGGTACGAATCCAGTTGGCATTTGGAAGGTTTACTCCAATTGGAGTAGCCGGAGTAGTAGCTCCTGCTTCGCCTGCCACCGCAACCATTTTATAGGTTACGCCAGTTACTTTGGCCTTTTTATGCTCGTTCATAATTGGCGATTTATCCTCAAAATATTGGATGTTATCACTAATTACCTTCATTTTTTCGCTGGCATCAAAGTCTTTTATCTGCACTACGGTTTCATAAGTTGCCTTATACCCTAACGGGTCATCATACACTTCTATAAAAGAGTTGATGTAGTCTATATCGCCCTCTGTGGCTTTTACCCAGGCGATGTTGTACTCATCCCATTTTTTAAGATCACCTGTACGGTAATACTCAATCAGCAATCCAAGTGCCTCACCCTGTGCCTTGTTTTCGGACACTCCTTTAGCCTTCTCTAACCACTTAATTATTTCAGCAATGGCACTACCGTACATTCCGGTTTCAGTCCACTTTACTTCCTTAATTTCTCCTTTTTCATCCCTTACCAGTTTAGAGTTTAAGCCATAGCTTATTGGTCTTGGATCATCAGAGTCGATCATTTTCTTATAAAACTCCTCCGCTTCGGCCTGAGTAATATCCGGGTCGTAAAAATTTATGGCTGAAGCCAGAAGCAGATCAGTGTCAGCATCTTTACTCACCTTTTTTCCATCCTTATCATTAAAAATTACCGCTTTGGCCTCGGGGCTAAGTTGTGCACCTGTTTTTGCCAAAAGTTTAGTAAAGTAATCTTGAGAAAATTCCGGCTTAAGCTTCAGGTTGCTGTAATGGTGGTGAATGCCGTTGCTAAACCAAACCCTTTTTACATATACCATAAACTTTTTCCACTCCTCACTTTCGCTATCACCTTCATAGCCCTTTACTATTGTTTCAAGTGCTCTTCTAATCTCCAAATTATGGCGATAGTATTGATCCCATACAATATCTCTACCTGCAAGGCCTGCCTGGGTTAAATAGTAAACGAGTTCTTTTTGCTTCAGGCTAAGTTTCTCCCAGCCATCAATGCGATACCTAAGCATTCGGATGTCAGCAAACTGCTCAGTTTCCCATTCAAAGTTCTCCATTTCTTCCACTGCAGCTTTATCCTCCACTGTAGTTTCCTGCTCTTTATTTTGATTGCAACTCATAAAAATAATACTCGCTAATAGTGCGTAGCTTAATTGTTTCATAGTTCGATTGTTTAAGAAAAGCCGAAGATAAAAAGATAGACGTACACCCTGTCTGATTAACGCAGCCAAATCCCTCAAAAAAAATAAAGACCCTACTTTTCAGTACGGCCTTTATAAAACTTTTACGGTAAGCGGACAATTAATCCTTTATTGTGATATCAAGGTTTTTGCGTCTCTCATCCTTTATACGCCAATACTGACGCTCATGATCAGGAATGTTTTTCGCGAACTGTCCTGCGTATTCGTTGAACTTTTCAATGATCTTGTCATTCTTAAAGGGTAGTCCAACAATCTTAGTCATAATATTGATTACGTCCCTTGCATCCTCTTCTTCCTTTAAGAAGGCGGCCATCTTGTTGTTTTTATACGCCACAAAACGAGCGGGGGCAAAATGGTTTTCACCATTTACCTTATATACCAATATAGAAGTTGCCTCCTTAACTGCCTTAATGGCAAAATCCTTTTCTTCCTTTTTGCCCGATCTCAAATAACCTTCAAAGGTTTCAATGTTATCGATAATATCATCTCTCTTTCTTACAGCTGTCATTTAATCTGGTTTAAACCTTAATAAAAATAAAAAGCCAACAATTGTTCAGTCTTACTAACGGAAGAATGAAAATACATGGATTGACTTAAAATTCAAACATGGGCCAAATATAAATGCAAAAATTGACTGGCAATGTTTTATATGGCTAAGTTTTCCCCTAATTATTGTTGATAGTGAACAATTTTGCCGATAACAAGTGTTTTTGCATTTCTAAAACCCCGAAATGCGGCAAAAGCAAAGTCAATTAATTAAGGTAAAGGGGTGCAAAATGCTCGGCCACAAAATTTTAATAGCTAAAAATTTCTATTTACGCTCAAGGTTATATTGCATAAATGCAAACCACCTACTTCCATCCGCTGAATATTCACCTAGTGTAGTCCATTTTCCATCTTTGGAGAAATCCTCGGTAAATCGAACCATACCACCATTATCAGTTTTGAACCCCCACGTAAGTACCCTATTTGCCACTTTAAACTCCACATCTTTTTTAGCTGCGGCCGATGAAAATGCAGTTATTCTAAATTCTTTGGTTTCCGCATCATAGTACACCACCCCAAAGGCATCATGCACCTTTTTGGTTTCGTTTGTAACACTATCTGTGGCAACCCCTAAGCCATCAATACTTAATACAGCGCCATCTACTTTTGAGGAAATAATTTCCGTGAGTTGAAATGTTTCCTTCTTTGGACCCATACGTATCCAGCCATCACCAGTCCATGTGCCCAACATAAAGCTGAGAGAATCTGCTACCTGAGGCACAGGTAAGTTTACCTGACAAAAGCCAGTGTTTAAATGAAACAGCACTATTGAGAAAACAATTGCTAATCTTTTCATAGAAATGGTTTATTTAATTATTTTTCAGCTTTACCCAAGTGAATTCTGAATCCTGTACTCAACATTAATCCGTTTGAATAAATCGGTTTATTTACCACCTTATCAGCATTGGCCCCGGTGCCAATACCCCCAATCTCAATAAAATAGTTGTTTCGATCCGCCATAAAAAATTCGAAACCAAATAGGCCGTAGCCACCAAACTCTGTGGTTTCAGATGAAAAAGCGGCATTTGGAAAAAGTACAATCACACCTCCTTCTCCATACAGTCGCATAAAATTTCCGATAATGCCCGAGGAGCTCACCATTCCAACTGAGCCATTGGCGTATGGGCTCCAAACGGTTTCAGCATTTTCAACATGTTCATTGTACATGAAATTGCCCCTAAGCCTAACAGCAATTTGTTTATTGGCAAAATATGGGCTTGTATAATTTAAGCCCATTCCAAAGTCATTTTGAAATTGATTTAACTGAAAACCGATTCCAGAATTAGTTCTCACATCCTGCGCTTTGAGTTCGGAAATACCAAACATTAAACAGAACAGCACTGTAGCGGTAATTAACTTCTTCATTTTTCTATGTTTTATTGAGTTTTATTTATCAGGATTTAAATACTTTGAAATAGATTCCACATAGGTCTCAAAAGCCGATCTGCCTACATCGGTAATTTTACAGGTTGTTACCGGATAACTTTTTCCAAAGGATTTTTTAATGGAGATATAGCCAGCATCTTCCAGCTTTTTTAGCTGTACGGACACATTGCCACGTGTTGCCCCACTTGTTTCCATAATATGGGTAAAGTCGGCTGAAGCCACTCCCATTAAAATGGAAATGATTTTAAGGCGTAACTCAGAATGTAATAGAGGATCTAATTCAGGCAGCATCATTATTTGTTTTAGCCCGTAGCATGTAGCCCGGTATCAAATAGCTAATTACTATACTGATGCACAACAGTAGTAGTACATTTGAGAACGACTCCGTAATTATTGGTAAAAAAATGGCCAAAACGGCTAGCACCATACTTGCCACCCCACCCGCTATCAGTGGCTTGAATTGTAAAATTCCACCGGAAACAAAGGTTCCAAAACCATACATGCCAACAATAAGGATGTAGCTGGGGCCCCAGCCAATTTGGGGGCTAATGAATAAAATGGTGAACAAATAAATTACAAAGCCTCCCCACAAATACTTCATAGCAGTATCCGTAAAGGTTACAAACTTTTGGCTTCTGCCCTTCCGCATCCCAATCACAGCGGAAGCGATACCAGCTATAGTCATAATCACAGGCCAGGTTGCCCAGTGATTTTCATATTCAACCACATTGATAAGTACATATTGACTTAGCCCAGCCAATAACACGGCCCATCCCCAAATGAGGTAAAATATACTCCCCTCTTTAAAATTGCGCTTTCCGTTGGTTATCATGTTGCGTATAAGCTCAAGGCTTTTACGTTCGTCTAGTGATGTTTCCATTTGATGTTAGATTAAAAGTTTCCACCAAAGATAATCAAGTTTATAATATAAACTAGTTTACACATGTATTTTCTTAAACTAAATGATGTCTTGAAGATGTAAGCCCACTGACTGCCCCACCATTTTATATGGATAGATTTGTAGTATTAACATGTCGAAAAGCATAAAAATATTTACTCTCCTCACCCTAGGGTTTTACCTGTTACCATTGGCTCAATCCATTGGTACCATTAGTGTTTACTTAAATAATCTACATTATATAAGCACTGAGTTATGTACCAATAAGGATAAACCTCAAATGCATTGTGAGGGTACCTGTGTGTTGGCGCAGATGATGAATAGTAAGAATAAGATTCCTCAGAATCCATTTGAACATCCCGAAAACTCAATAACAACCCTTGAAATTTTAGCCTTCGTTTTTGTAGAAAAGTCAGCGATAGTTACAACCGTAACTGTAGACAACAGCCTTTTTGCCCGCTACATTTTGCACTATTTCTATGAACCAGATAGCAGCCTGGATCAGCCACCAGAGAGGTTAGTATGATTTTCGGAATCACCCTATTAATTGTACTAACATCAAATAATTTCAAAAAATGAAACTTCAAAAATATTTTGCCGTAATGGCAGCTATCACCCTGTTCCTAACTTCCTGTAAAGAAGATAAAAAGGAAAACCCACCTACAAACACTAAGGCCGAACTGGCTTTTCACTTTGACCATAAAATGGGAATAAGTGATTTTGACTTAAATAAAGATTTTGTGCTTGGCACTGGAGAAACAGTGAACCTGAATTTTGCCAAGTTTTACATTTCGGGTATTACACTACTTGACGATCTTGGGAACGAAACTCCAATTGATAAATACATACTGGTAGATCATCACACCCACCATGTTGAGATTGGCAAGTTTGACCCACAGCATGTACACATGGTACGATTTAATATTGGAGTTGACTCCGCTGCAAATCATCTGGATCCTCTTACCTATGAAGCTTCGCACCCTCTTGCACCAAAAAGTCCTACAATGCACTGGGCTTGGGCCAGTGGGTATATATTCTCAAAATTTGAGGGAACTGTGGATGTAAATAGCGATGGGGCCGTTGATGACACCTTGGTTTATCACATTGGTTTGGATATGATGTTACGAAATGTAACAGGCAAACAACATGTGGATATTGAGGCTGGTGAAGAGTTGACAGTAGATATTGAAATTGACTACGCCAAAATTTTCGATGGGCTTGATTTAACTACTGAAGTATCAACGAGAAGCTTTAACGACCCTGTTTTGGCTGAAAAGGTGGCCAACAACTTTCAAAATGCGGTTGCTATAAAATAAAAGCCATTCCAAAAAAGCGATTGAATTCATAACCTGTGTCAAAATTTTTGACACAGGTTATTTTTTTTGAAATTTAGTTAGCCTCACTCATTTTTAACACGAGAACTTCCTAAGTATTTAGTCTAACTTTTGAAGATTGGGTTTGCCATTGCGACTTAGGGATAGCCCTATGTCTAAATCCAGTATTTCTTTTTCTATATAAAAAACCCCTACTGCTTCAAAACACCGTTGAATACAACCTCTAGTGTTTTGATTACGAACTGATAAGCCCTAATTTGGACAACGAAACTCATCTACTCATTGTCATGAAAACTATTTTTCATCACTCACTTATCGTGTTCATCCTGTTCTTACCCGTCACCAAGTTGATAGCTCAAAGTCCGGCTTTGAAAGCAGGAATTGGCATTTCCTCCATAAGGGGAGAGTTGGTAGATGATAACCCATTTGAGGATAAATACGGGACAGATTTCTCCGCAGGCCTTATTCTACCAATGTCTAACGAAAGATGGGCGTTTACAACAGAGGCCATTTATACAAGTCAAAACGCAGAACATGACTTTGTAAACAACCCAAAAATTTTACTTAAAAAACAGCCTGAATCCGAACTTTTCCAAACCTATACGCAACAGGCCTTTTTAGGTGTGGGGCTTCGGTTTTACCTCACCAGCACCATAAATCGTTATAATCCCTACCAAGGGCAACTGCTACCTTATTTAGGATTTAGCATAGGAGGCCTTTACACCTCAGTAAATTTAACTGGTACCGAAACTGTTCCGGAGGCTTATGGTATAAGAGCACAAAAGGGGTTTGAGGTTACTGCCCAGCTGGAAGGAGGATTTGGTTATGTGCTAAACCGCAGGGTAACGCTGGAATTTTTTGGCGCTTTACGCCCTGGTTTTTCTGATTATTGGGATGGCATAAAAGGCGTTACCGAAACTAACGACTGGTTGGCCCGTGCAGGGGTTGGAATACAATACAGGCTTAAATAAACAAACTCTAAACGCCTTCCTCTTCCGCCTTAAACTGCATTTCGTACAAACGGGTGTAGTAACCGTTTAGCGCCAATAATTCAGTGTGGGTACCCTCTTCCACGATTTCTCCTTTTTCCATCACCAATATTTTATCGGCCTTTTTGATGGTAGCCAGGCGGTGCGCAATAATTACTGATGTTCGTCCCTCAGTAAGTTTATCAATAGCTTTTTGTATGAGCATTTCGCTATGTGTATCAATGGAACTGGTTGCTTCATCCAGTATTAATACCGAAGGATTTGAAACATAGGCCCTTAAAAATGCCAATAGCTGACGTTGCCCCACCGAAAGCATATTTCCGCGTTCGCGTACATTGTAATCATAACTTTCAGGTAAGCTTTCAATAAACTCATCTACACCAATAAACGCTGCGGCATCCTCAACTTGCTGCCTGGTAATATCTTTATTAAGGGTAATATTATTGAAGATGGAATCGGAGAAAAGGAACACATCCTGCAGCACCACTGCCAGATTATCCCGTAAGGAGGCCAAATCAACCTCTTTAATATTCACCCCATCAAGGCATATTTCGCCAGAGTTTATCTCATAAAACCTACTGAGCAGATTTACGATGGTAGATTTACCAGCACCTGTAGCACCAACTATAGCGAGGGTTTGCCCTTCATCAACTTTAAAGTTTATACCCTTCAATATCATTTCATCAGGCTTATAGCCAAATGAAACATTCTTGAATTCAATATTTCCCTTTACATTTTTTAATTGGATTGTACCCTTATCCTCAATGGTGGAGTTGGTATTCAAAATATTAAATACACGCTCGCTGGCTACCATACCCATTTGCAGGGTATTAAAACGATCGGCCAATTGCCTCAAGGGCCTGAATAACATATTTATGAAAATTATGATGGCCGTGATTTCACCAAGTGTAATCAGCTCCATGGTGTTGGTTACTGTCCAGTCCATAGCCTGATAAAGCAATAGCTCCAAAGAAACCTTACCGGCTTCTTGTGCGGCTTTAAGTCCACCAAACCATACTGCCAAACCAATACTTATGGCACTCATAATTTCAATCACCGGAAGGAAAATAGAGAAGTACCAAATAGAGCGGATGTTGGCCTTTTTATGCTTCTCATTAATTTCCCTAAACTGTTTCATTTCAGCATCTTCCCTATTGAAAATCTGAACCACATTCATCCCAGTTATATGCTCTTGAACAAAAGCATTTAGGGCGGATACCTGTGTACGGACATCCTGAAAAGAAGACTTGATTTTTATTTGGAACAAGCGCGTGGCATAAAACAATACAGGCACTACGGAAAGAGAAATCAATACCAGGCGATAGTCAAAAAAGTAGAACATGGCCCCAACCATCACAAGTATCTTAAAGAGATCACCAAATATGGTAAGGATACCTTCCGCAAAAATATCTGCGATGGTTTCTATATCAGATACAGCCCGGGTTACAAGCGTGCCAATAGGCGTTTGGTCAAAGTATTGAAGCTTAAAGGAAATGATGTGTTCATACAACTGCACCCGTAAATCGCGAATAATATTCTGACCTAAATAGTTGGCTCCATAGATAAAAACGAACTGCACAAAGCTCTCGGCAAACAATAGTCCTATAAGCAACAAACAGTAATTGAGCAGTCCTTCAGGATCTGGCTCCATCACATAGCCATCAATAATATATTGTATGATAAGCGGGCGAGCTGTGGTAAGTGCCGACAAAACAACCGTAAGAACAATTGCCCCATAAAAAACACCTCTGTAGGGCTTTACATATCGCAATATTTTCCGAAGCAAACCAAGGTCAAACGCCCGTCCGCTAACGCCTTTATCAGCCATTAAATATTTCTTTTGGGTAGGTTACCCGAGTTAAGTATAATCCGTGTGCCGGAGCAGATTCACCGGCTAATCTACGGTCTTTTGCTTCAATTATCTTTCGCATTTCATCCACCTCGCGTTTGCCCTGGCCAATCTCAACCAACGTACCAACAATGGCTCGCACCATGTTTCTTAAAAAGCGATTGGCGGTGATATGAAAAACGAAAACATCATCCTTTATTTCAAACCGCGCTTCTTTAATATCGCAAAGGTTGGTAAAGGTTTGGGTGTTGGTTTTTGAGAAGCTGGTAAAATCCTCAAACTGAGTTAAGGTTTCAGAGGCTTTCTGCATTCTACTAATATCCACTGGCCACGGAAAATACCAGGCCAAATCCTGCAAAAAGGGATTTTTCAGGGTAGTGAAGTGATACTCATAACTGCGCTCGGTGGCATCAAATCGGGCATGAGCTTCATCTCCAACTTTAACTAAATCGTATAGGGCTATATCCTTTCCAATAAAACTGTTTGCGCGATGTAGCAGGTTTTCCGGTAAACTATTTTGAGTATCAAAATGCGCCCACATTTCTTTGGCATGTACGCCTGTGTCCGTTCTTCCCGCGCCTACCACACTAATTTCCTCACTAAGAATGGTAGAAAGTGTACGGTTCAATTCTTCCTGTACCGATGTGGCATTGGGTTGGATTTGCCAGCCATGAAAATTTGTACCGAGGTAGGAAAGACGAATGAAATACCGCAATGGAGAACTTTAAATTTCTAAACTTGCGCAAAGGTAAATTAACAGCCCCCAACATTGATTAGAGTTTCTTTATTAAGCGATACCCACTCCTATATAGATGACCAAATTCTCAAATTCTGTGAAAACTCAGATGAGATTTGGCATGCCGGAGATATTGGTGATTTAAGAGTTACCAATGCCTTGGAGAAAGTAGCTCCCGTAAAAGCAGTTTATGGCAATATAGATGATACA
>CAXBJE010000056.1:0-11777 GCA_963975525.1 uncultured Owenweeksia sp.
TAGGCCAGATAAACACCAGAAGTTACAGGAACTCCACTAAAGCTTTTTCCACTCCAAATAGCCTGTCCACCCTCCGCTATAGTTTCAAATACAATGTTGCCCTCAATGTCGGTAATCTTCACCTGAGCATTGGTTACTAGCCCTCTAATCAATATTGGCCCTGTATAATCCGGTGTAACCGGATTTGGATAGGCAAACACATCGGTATGGGTATCCACACCTCTGGTAGCCCCTCCCTGAAAAGAAACTACTCCCTGATCAGTAGCAAAATACACCATCCCAGTAATTTGGTCAATTTCAATATCCAAAACATTATTGCTTGGTAAAGGGCTGTTTTTAGTGTTGAAATTATAGATCTGAACCTTGCCATTTTCAGAAGTATAAAACACTCCGCTATTAGCTGTGGCAAACCACTTCTTGTTACTTCCGTCCACTTCAATGTCATTTATCTGCTCCGTGCCCAGCACTCTTTCTCCATTGCCATCACCATCCTCATCAATTACAATAATCTGTGCATCAAAATTCCGCTCAGCATCAAAAATGTTTTGAGGGCTGTAAAGCACAGCCAGGCCTTCATCGGTGCCAATCCAAACTTCACCATCCATATCCTCCACAAAAGTTAGTACACGCTCGGTGGGCAAGTTTCCTGTTCCTTCCGACTGACCCAGTCGTGCAGGAGTAAGTTTACCCTCCTCAACATTTACCACTACAATACCATTGCTTTTGGTTTGTATCCAAACCTGATTTTGACTGGTGTAGAGGATGTTCTTAATCTCCACACTGCTATTGGCCACTGAGCCTAGTGAATAACTCTGTACAGTCCCATCCGTCCTAATAACTCCAAGTGGTTTATCGGTTTTACTATTCGTAAACCAGATGTTTCCCTCGCTATCCATACTCATACCTCCCACCCTGTGCTCGGTACTATTGGTGATAAACGGAAAAGCCCCATTGGTGCTGGTGGAGTTAATCAGTTGTACGAACTGATTGTTTTTAAACTCTAAAATACCCGTACCGTAGGAAGATGCATAATAGTGGGTGGGATCGAGCGGATCAGTTATAAAATCAACAATGTCCTTATAGTTATTAAATCCCGAATTTGGGTAGTTGGTCCACTGATACTCCTCCAATTCATAAAATCCATCATTATTAAAGATGGGCGAATACACCTCGCTAATACCACCTGGCGCAATAAATAGGCGATTGTCATCATGGTACATTTTAAGTACACTTTTAGAAATAGGGCTGTTTGGAGTTACGTTTTCCTGATAAGAGTTTTTTCCGTCATAGCGGATAGAAATAAACAGCCCGTCATTACTGGCAACCCAGTAAAAATCCAAGGTTCTGCCCACTGAAGCCGCCTTTAACAGCAGTTGGTCAGCAGATTTCTTTGAAATGCCTTGCGCCACAAGTACACCTGTTTGTACGTTCAGCACATTATTAAAAGCCGCATCATAGGTGCGGGCACTGGAACCATTGGCAATTGACAGTTGCCCTCCACTACTTCTTACATCAAGGTTTACAGCCGAATCAGGGATTTGGGTAATAAGTTTCCAAATACCCCCTTCACGATAAAACAAAGAGTCAAAAGCCGGTGAGGGTGCCGTGGTGTTTACAACCACCCTGTTATTAAAATTCTCTACATGGGTAATGCGAGACGTAAATCGCGGATCTGGTTTCCAATTCTTAAAAAATATGAGCGGCAGATTTACATTGGCAACCAACAACCCATTATTGGTTGCTGCATAAATGCTATCATTAGCCAAGGCCACATCAT
Source organism: uncultured Owenweeksia sp. (assembly GCA_963975525.1). Classification (GTDB taxonomy): domain Bacteria; phylum Bacteroidota; class Bacteroidia; order Flavobacteriales; family Schleiferiaceae; genus Owenweeksia. The sequence continues at coordinate 1,778 of CAXBJE010000056.1, forward strand.
TTACCCCAACTATATTTCCCTGGTCGCCAATAATAAAAGTTTCCTTAATGATGTCTCTGGACAAATCATAGGTAACTATTCCAAACTCCGTACAGATAAAGGCTTCATCATTATTTATTGTAATGCGGTTAATCCTTTTAAGCCCTGTGTAGTTGCCTGCCTGACGTATATCCGGAACATTCTTCACCGTGGTTCCGGTTACCAAATCAATATTTCCGTTTTCGTATCCAATCATCAGGGTTTTGTACTTATCGGACCAGGCGATGCAGGTAAGCCCCACATCATTCAACCCATTTACCTTAGAAAGGCGCTCGATACTCTTATCATCATGATCGTAAATAAACAGGCCCTGTTCGGTGGCGCAGTAAATAACATCGCCAACGGCATGTACATCAACCATATTACTATAAGGGAGGTGATCGAGCCAAACCCCAATATCAGTGGAAGTTTGAGCTAAACTCGAAATCGAAAATGTACCGGCAATAAGGGCGTAAAGGAATATCCTCATAATGAACTTAAAAGTTGCTTTGGCAAAAGAAACGCTAAAGCTATTCAAAAATGATATGAAAGGTGGATATTCTTCGTTCTTGGATATTAATATCTTTGTTCGCACTAAAAGGTACGCCCGTGGCGTACCTTCCAATTTTTTGAAATACATGATTTATAATGGGATGCACTAATTGTAGTAGTAACGGGCTCCCAAAAGGATGTAAGAACAACGGTGCCTGTGGCACAAGTGGTTGCGATAAATTAACTGTTTTTGACTGGCTTTCCAACATGGAGCAGCCTTCTGATAAAGGTCTTGGTTTTATTGAAGTACGCTTTAAAAATGGGCGTAAAGAGTTTTATAAAAACCTTGAGGGCCTTTCGCTACACATGAGCGATGTGATAGCTGTAGAAGGAAACCCCGGTCACGATATAGGCACAGTTTCCCTTACGGGAGAACTTGTTCGCCTGCAGATGAAGCAAAAAGGAGTTGATCCTAACGGTACAGATTTTAAAAAACTGTACCGTAAAGCCACACAACGTGATCTTGACATCTGGGAACAAGCCCGGGAGAGAGAAAAGGAAACCATGATTCGCAGTCGTGGAATGGCCGCCAGCTTAAATCTGGCGATGAAAATCAGCGATGTGGAGTTTCAGGGCGATGGCAATAAAGCCACCTTTTATTACACTGCCGAAGAGCGTGTAGATTTCCGTGAACTTATCAGACTATTAGCCGGAGAGTTTAAAATCCGTGTTGAAATGCGCCAGATTGGTGCAAGGCAAGAAGCTGGCCGCCTGGGCGGAATAGGCTCTTGTGGACGTGAGCTGTGCTGTTCAAGCTGGTTGACCGATTTCAGATCTGTAAATACCTCAGCCGCACGTTATCAGCAATTGGCGTTAAACCCACAAAAGCTGGCAGGCCAATGTGGTAAGCTAAAGTGCTGCCTCAATTACGAACTTGATACTTATGTGGAGGCTTTAAAAGGTTTCCCTGATACTTCCATTTACCTAAAGACCAAAAAAGGCGAAGCCAGCTTCCAAAAGATGGACATCTTTAAGGGAATGCTTTGGTATTCTTACAGAGAAAATCATGGAGAATGGGTGGCACTTGAGGTGGATAAGGTGAATAGCATTATCACACAAAATAAAAAAGGAGAGTTTCCTCAGGCATTAGAAGACTTTGTGGTTGTAGAAGAAAAACAACCAAGCTTTGAAAGCGTAATTGAGCAGGAAAGCATCACCCGTTTTGATAACAAGGGCAATCCACGTAAAAAGAAGCGCAAGAAGCCAAAAGGGCAAAATACCGGAGGTAATCAAGGAGGAAATCAGGGGGGTAATCAAGCGAATAAGCAAGGCGGCAACCGCGGAGGCAATCCCAACCAAAATAAGCCACAGGCCAACGCTGCGCCTGGTGCTGAAGTGAATAAACCATCAGGCAACCGAAACAGAAACCGCCCTTCAAACAAGTCTAGAAATAAGCCCGGAGGAAATAACAGAAAGCCAAGACCAGGAAATGCGGATAGTCCGAAATAGTTTTATTGTTGCCGCCATTTGCGCTATAACAGTGGCTTGCGACCCTACTCCCATGTATGAGGAGTATGTTTCCGTTGCCGGAAATTCATGGTCGGCAGATAGCAGTGTTAGCTTTGAAGTGGAAATTGAAGACACAACAGCCGTTTACCAAGCCATCTGGCACCTCAGGAATAATGATGATTACGAGTGGAGCAACATTTATTTGTTTAGAAATGTTACTTCTAAACGGGGAATTGAGTTTGCTGATACCGCCCAATTTGTTTTGGCCGATAATTATGGCAAATGGCTGGGCAAGGGTGTAGGTGAACTTAAAACCAACAGTTGGCCGTTCAAAAATGGCTACCTGCGCTTTAAGCACAGCGGTAAATATACCTTTACTTTACAGCAGGCTATGCGCACCAATAAACTAAACGGAGTTGAAGATGTAGGCTTGGGTATTTACAAACTTGAACCAAAAAACGATGGCAAATAAGGCACCTAAAGAAGATTATAGTAAGTACGTTAAATGGTTTTGGATACTCGTACTTGGTGGAGTATTAAGCCTGTTTTTAGCTGTAGGGCTTGCTGCTGTTGGTGCCTTCGGAAAGCTACCCACCTTTGAGGAAATTGAAAACCCAAAGAGCAATCTGGCTAGCCAAATCATTACTTCTGATGGTAAGTTGATGGGCAAGTTTTATTTGGAAAACAGGACCCATTCTGATTATGATGAACTTTCGCCACACCTCATAAATGCCTTAGTTGCCACTGAAGATGAACGTTTTTACCAGCACAGCGGTATCGACTTTGAAGCCATAGCACGAGCCATATTTAAACTTGGACAGGATGGTGGTGGAAGTACTATTACCCAACAGTTGGCCAAACAACTTTTTCATAAAACCCCTGAAACACTTATTGGGAGGGTGCTTCAAAAACTAAAGGAGTGGGTAATTTCTGCAAAGCTTGAAAGGCAGTATACCAAGGAAGAAATAATAGCCATGTACTTCAACCAGTTTGATTTCCTCTATCAGGCGGTTGGTATTAACTCAGCAGCACGTATTTATTTTAATACAACACCTGATAGCCTTACAATTGAGCAATCCGCAATTTTGGTAGGGATGGCTAAAAACCCCTCTTATTACAACCCTAGGCGCGACACAACGCGCATGAAAAACCGAAGAAATGTGGTTTACGCTCAAATGTTGCGTAACAATATTATTTCTGAAGAGGAACGCGATACTTTACGTGAAAAACCTTTAACCCTAAACTTTACCCGCGAAGGTCACCTAGATGGAATGGCTCCATACTTCCGTGAATACCTTAGGGCCTACATGAAAGACTGGGTGAAGGAAAATAAAAAGCCCGATGGCAGCGAGTACAACATTTACACCGATGGCTTAAAGATTTACACCACGATAGATTTCCGGATGCAGACTTACGCTGAGGAAGCCGTAGCGGAGCATTTCTCCAATTTGCAACGCGTTTTCTTCCTTAAGGAAAAAGGGCGCAAAACGGCTCCTTTCCACAATGTGAATGATGAGCAGATTGAATCTATTATGACCAGCGCCATGCGCAGGAGTCAGCGTTACAAGGCCATGAAAAAGGCAGGTGCTAGCCAGGATTCTATCGATAAGGCCTTCAACACCCCTATGCCAATGACAGTATTCTCTTGGAATGGAGATATAGATACCGTGATGACCCCAATGGACTCAATCCGCTATTACAAATTCTTTTACCAAACCGGGCTTATTTCGGTTGAACCACAAACCGGGTTTGTAAAGGCTTTTGTTGGGGGCATCAATTACAAACATTTTAAGTACGACCACGTAATACAGGGAAAAAGGCAGGTGGGCTCTACCTTTAAGCCATTTGTTTACGCCACTGCCATCAAGCAAAAGCATTACTCGCCTTGCTTTGAGGTTCCTAATGTTTTGACTTGTATTGAGCAGGGCAAATTTGGACTGCTGCAGGATTGGTGCCCTTCCAACTCAGATAATGAATATGGTGGTGTTTTTACTCTAAAAAAGGCACTGGCAGGTAGTGTCAATACTGTAACCACCTACCTCATGAAACAGGTGGGTCCTGACCCTGTAGTCCGTTTGGCACATGCCATGGGAGTTCAAAGCGAAATTCCCTTACAACCCTCCATAGCCCTTGGTACTGTTGACCTTTCGGTTTATGAAATGGCTGGAGCCTATACCACCTTTGCCAATAAAGGAGTGTACACCCAACCCATTATGATTACCCGTATTGAAGATAAGAACGGGGTAGTACTTCAGGAATTTACGCCTAACACCAATGAGGTAATGAGCGAAGAAGATGCCTATGTAATTCTTGATTTGCTGAAAGGGGTATCACAAGGTGGAACCGGAGCTCGCTTAAGAAGTAGGGGTGGCAGCTATGTTAATGATGTTGTAACTGGTTTTCCATGGGCTTTTGAAAACCCAATTGCCGGTAAAACCGGAACTACTCAAAATAACTCCGATGGCTGGTTTATGGGTGTAGTTCCTAACCTTATTACTGCTGTTTGGGGAGGTTGTGAAGACCGGGCCGCTCACTTTGGCAGCGTATATTATGGGCAAGGTGCTACCGTGGCTCTGCCGGCATGGGCTCTGTTTATGGAAAAATGCTATGCCGATAAAAAGCTCAACGTTAGTAAAGCAGACTTTGAAAGACCACTGGAGCGAATATCGGTAGAGCTTAATTGTAATAATTACGAAGGGGATGAACAGACCGGGTTTTCCGAAGAAGTAGAAGGAGGGATTCCACCTGAATTTCAATAACGCAAAATCAAGATTAGCATGATTAATAAAGTAGTAGAAGGAGCAGAGGTTGCCATACAAGGCATAAAAGATAATATGACCCTTATGTTAGGCGGGTTTGGATTATCCGGTATTCCTGAAAATTCTATTACGGCCCTGCGCAACAGTGGTGCAAAAAACCTGACTTGTATTAGCAACAACGCTGGAGTTGATGATTTTGGGCTTGGGCTACTGTTGCAAACGCGTCAAATCAAGAAGATGATTTCATCTTATGTTGGCGAAAATGACTTGTTTGAAAAGCTAATGCTAAGCGGTGAGCTAGAGGTTGACCTTATCCCGCAAGGAACACTTGCTGAAAGATGTCGTGCTGCCGGTGCTGGTATTCCCGCATTTTTTACCCCGGCCGGTTATGGTACGGAGGTAGCCCTTGGTAAAGAAGTACGCTGGTTTAAGGGTAAGCCCCATATTTTAGAATCTGCCTTTGAGGCTGATTTTGCCTTTGTAAAAGCCTGGAAAGGTGATGAAGCCGGGAACCTCATATTTAAGGGAACCTCAAGAAACTTCAATCCCTTAATGGCGATGGCTGGTAAAATCACCGTTGCCGAAGTGGAAGAACTGGTTCCTGCTGGTGAATTGGATCCAAACCAAATTCACACTCCAGGTATTTTTGTTCAGCGCATATATCAGGGTAAAAACTACGAGAAGCGCATTGAGCAGCGTACCGTTCGCCAAAGAGCGGTTTAACCACCTCAGGCTTTGAGCACACTTTCTCCATCAATAGAGAAGAGAATTTACGCGCTGTTAGCACTAATAGTGTTCGTTTATATTGCTATCCGCACGATAACGGTTCCCCTGGCGAATGATGAGGCGGCCACCTTCTTCAACTTTGTACACCTCAACGATTTTTTACCCTTTGTAAGTGACTATTGGACCGCCAATAATCACTACCTCAACTCTGCCCTTACGTGGATATGCTATAAAATTTTTGGGGTAAATGAGTGGGCACTTCGATTGCCTAATCTACTGGCCCTGGGGCTGTTTCTTTACTATATCTATAAAATAGGCTTGCGCCTAAAAAACCATTGGCTCCGTTGGCTTTTCTGGATTCCACTTCTAACCTCACATTACCTCATTGAATTTTTTGGGTGTTGCCGGGGTTATGGGCTATCAATAGCTTTTTTAGTGGGTAGTATTCACTTTTTACTGCTTTCGCAGGAAGCACAAACCCAACGCTACAAACATCTGCTGCTAAGCTTATTGATGATTTCTCTGGGGATATTCTCGAACCTTAACCTCCTGGTCAGTTATTTAACCTGGATGGCACTGGCACAGCTTCCGCAGCTAAATAAGTTTAATTGGAAAAAGTGGCTTTCCTTCAACCTCCTTGCAATTTCACCGGGGGCCGTGGCCATTTTTATTTCCTTCATCTTAAAATCTAAAGAAGAACTTTACATAGGGCAGCACTCCCTTGTAAAAACAATCCAAACACTAACAGTAAGGTTTGCCGATGTATTTAATGATATTGGCGTTTGGTCGTTTATTGGGTTCTTATTGGTCATACTAGTTGCGTCCATAGCAGTAAATCTGCGAAAGCAACTAAAGGGGATTGTGCTAACAGCAAACCTTCTATTTATCTCTTTTTTAACCTTAAACCTATTGGCAGTTGTGCTTATGTACTATTGGCTGGATGTACTTTATCCTACCGAAAGGACTGCTATGCATTGGTTGCCGCTGTTTATTGGTTGCGTGGTGTTTACGGTTGATAGCCTTAAGGGGCTTTTTCATAAAGCATTAGCTATAGCAAGCGTTGTTGTTTTGGCGTTTCCAACATTCGGAGGAATAAAAATGGCCAGCTTAAAGGTTTCGTCAGATCCATTTTTGGCGTTGGAGCAATTCCCGGAAGATTTCTACTTTAAGGTGGTTGAGGACAGTCCCAAAAGTGAGTTCCCCAGAAGCATTTCCTCCAGTACCAGCCTGTACACTTTTACATGGGCGTTTTACAATCTTAAATATGGGGGCCATCAGGATGCTTTGGTAGACTTTAAATACTGGAACCCTGAATATGTTTCGGATTACCTGATTCTTGACCTTAAAGAGTTCCCCGACTTTACCGAGAAATATGATACTCTCTTGCATGATTACCACACCAAGGTTACACTCTTAAAGCGGAAAAAACTCCTAACCAAAAGGCCTATTGAAACTGAAGAAAAAAGTATTGGGGAACAAACGGAAGACACATGGGTAATACTAGGCGAGTGGCCTCTGGGCGATAGCCTTATTCATAAATCTATCCGTATGGATTATAACCTCCAGATTACATCACCTGAAAATCCGCTGCCAAGCCTTGTTACGTTTGAACTGAAGGACAGCACAGGTGCGATTACACATTACAACCAATTCAGGTTAAATTTTTTCAATACCGATTTTAGCGATAACATGCCGATTAAGGCCAGCCTTACACTGGATAGCATACCCGAAGGTACTACCAGTGTGAGAACCTTACTTTGGAATATAGAATCAAAGCCATTTACACTAAATTCGTCCCGTGTGGACTTTTACCAACTTGTAGAAAATTGAATTATGCCATTAGATAAGAACGGAATCGCGAAGCGGATAGCAAAGGAAATGGAAGATGGATACTATGTAAATCTGGGTATTGGCATACCAACTTTGGTGGCCAACTACATCCCGGAAGGTATCTCTGTAGAGTTTCAATCAGAAAACGGGATTTTAGGTATGGGGCCATTTCCTTATGAGGATGAAGTGGACGCTGACCTGATAAATGCCGGAAAACAAACCATTACAGCCATGCCCGGAGCTGCATTTTTTGATTCGGCCATGAGCTTTGGAATGATCCGTGGACAGCACGTTCAACTAACGGTTCTCGGTGCTATGGAAGTTTCGGAGCAAGGTGACATTGCCAACTGGAAAATACCCGGTAAAATGGTAAAAGGTATGGGAGGCGCTATGGATCTTGTGGCTTCTGCCGAAAACATTATAGTGGCCATGATGCACACCAACCGTGCAGGCGAATCAAAACTGTTGACCAAGTGCACCCTTCCCCTTACGGGAGTGCGTTGTGTGAAAAAGGTGGTTACCGATTTGGCGTATATGGAAATTACCGAGCGCGGCTTTGAACTTAAGGAACTTGCCCCTGGTGTAACTATTGAGCAAGTAAAAAATGCTACGGAAGGAACCTTAATCATTGAGGGTGATATCCCCGAAATGCAGCTGGATTAATGAAGCCATCCCATTCTCTTTTTAAAAAGGCCTTCGTCATTATGGCGCTTGGCCTTGTTTGCTTTTTTGCAACTGCCAGGCTGTGGGAGTCAAAAAAAGTAATTGAATGGGATATTACGCTCTACTACTCCTACCTTCCCGCAACCTTTATTTACGATGATCTGGCGTTTAATCACCGTGACTCCATTTGGGATAAGGCTCTGTTTTTCATGAATACGGATGAAGAGGGAAATCAATATGTAAAGATGACCTCGGGCCTGGCCTACCTTTATGCTCCTTTCTTTTTTGGTGCACATGCCTTTGCCTTAGCCAATGATGCCTTTCCAGCCAATGGATTTTCCACTCCCTACAAATTTGGCTTATTACTCTCTGACCTTGTTTTTGCGCTACTGGGGCTGTGGTTTCTCGGTAAATTAATGCTCCGGTGGTTTAGCCAAAAAGTGGTGATAATTACACTTGCCATAATCTTTACCGGCACCAATTTGGCCTACTACACCTTCGTTTCCCCCATGAGTCATGTTTACAACTTTGCCTTAGTAAGCATGATTCTGTATTGGTTCTATACTTATCTGGATCAGCAAAAGCTCAAACACGTTTTGCTATTGGGGTTGGCTTGTGGACTATTGGTATTAATCAGGCCCACCAATATTATCGCACTTATTTTTCCTTTTATCATTTTGATTTTCCGGAGGTCTGAAATTGACTTTTCAAAATTTCTGAAGCACTTAGGGTTAGCCATTTTTGTTGCCTTTTTAGTTTGTGCGCCTCAACTATTGTATTGGTACTATACCACCGGTAGTTGGCTGGTATATTCCTATAATGGCGAAACCTTCTTTTTTACAGATCCTGAAATATGGAAAGGCCTGTTCAGCTATCGAAAGGGTTGGCTGGTTTATAGCCCTGTATTGGCCTTCAGCTTTATTGGGTTCTTTTTCTTGTTTCGCCATAATTTTGAAATTGCCATTGCCTCAGTAGTTACTATGGCTCTTGCCCTATGGGTAACCTTTAGCTGGTGGTGCTGGTGGTATGGCGGTGGATTTGGAGCTCGTGCCCTTATTGATTTTCTGCCATTTATGGCTCTTGTTTTGGCCGCGATGCTTCAATCTCTTTTAACATTAAAGTGGTGGAAACAATTTCCTGTATTTGCCATTATTGGCTACTTCTGTTTCACTTCGCTCTTTATGTCTGTTCAATACAATAGCGGTATTATACACTTTGATGGAATGACAAAAGAGCTTTTTTGGAGGCAGTACCTTACCAACCGCTACCTCCCCGATTACGATAAATTTGTTGACTCACCAGATTACGAAGCCGCTCTTAAAAATGAAGATGAATAGAGTAATACCCATTCTTGTTCTGTTGCTGCTCTTGGTAGCGTTCACTTTTACCTTTGGCGTAACCTACTTCCCTACCCTTGATGCTGACAATGCCATTCAGGTAATCATGATAGATCACCTCAGCTTGCCTTCAGATTTGTATTATATGGGGCAGGACAGGATAGGGAGCATTGTGCCGGGGCTAGCTTGGATTTTTTACCAACTCGGAACCACATCTATTTGGGCTGTTACGCTAACGCAAGTTTTCATCTTCCTGATTTCAGGGCTTATTCTTATCCGGTTTTTCAAAAACCTGATGATCGCTTGTCTGGCATTAGTCATCATGCTTTTCCCTTTGTCAGAATACGAATCACAAGTACTATCAGGCCATCCCTATTTAGGACATGTGTTTGTATTGTTTCTGGCGCTTTGGTTATTTAAAAAATATGGTTTGCTAAAGCCCGTATGGCTTGTTTTTGTTGGGATTGGAATTTGGGCTTCGGGCATCTTTGCCGCCAATATTGCCGCTGCTGGTATCATCTATCTGGCCTCAGGTCACCTAAGGTTAAAAGATAAAAACTATTGGATTTGGGTGCTAAAATCCGCGTTATGGGCATTGCCAGGATTGGCATTACTTATAGTTGCCAAAATCACTGCCACTACAACCGATAATAACTATACCGATAG
>CAXBJE010000057.1:0-11736 GCA_963975525.1 uncultured Owenweeksia sp.
CGTATTTTTCTGTCCAAATCCTAAATCCATTTTCGGCTGTAACCAGTTGCACACTAATACGCACCTTATTGGCAACCTTTCTCAGGCTTCCTTCCAATAGAAGGTTTACACCAAGTTTATTTCCTATTTCACGCGCATCCAAGTTTTTGCCTTTAAGGGAAAATACGCTGGTACGAGCAATCACTTTCAACCCGTTGATTAGGCTTAAGGCATTGATGATTTCTTCAGTTATCCCGTCACTAAAATATTCATCCTCTTGATTAGTGCTTAGATTTAAAAAAGGAAGTACTGCAATAGAGCGTTCCGGAACTTCGGAAATCATTGTGGGAGCTTTGCTTGATTAAAATACTTTTGATGGGTAAATATAGAGGGTTTTAATTTTTTAGATAGACACAAATAGTACACAAAAAAGAAAGGGGACTAAAAATTAGCCCCCTTTGTTAGTATTGGATACTTTCTTCTATTCCATCACCATAGAGTGTTTTGGGTTTCCAAAAGAACTTGCCTGAAACCATCCCAAGCCACCTTCAATATTTGATGGAACATTAGCAGGTGTCTTTCCAAAAAGGCCACCCTGCATAGGTGTTTCCGAAAGTGCACTTAAATATTCATAGGTTTCCTCACTAATACTGATAAGCTGTAGTGTAACCACATCACCCATTTGTGGTTTTTCATCGTCTTCCGAAGTTTCCGCCCAAAAGTAAAGGCGCGCTTCCAGCTCTTCACCAGCCTCAAACATACGGTCATTAAAAGCGACAATATCAGAGGCTGTGGTCATCTGTTTTACACCGTTTATAAAAATCTCACCTTTATAAAAACTGTCCTCTTCCTTGTATTTTTTAATGGTTGCCAACAAATGATAACCGGCTTCAAAGTATGGATCAGTTATATCGGCCTTTATCACATTTACATTGCTTCCCGTAACAGTATCGTTCATGGTAGATTCAGCCGAAAGGCTTTCTCCTTCATACTCAACATCAAGCGTGTATGTTTTACCAACCTCGCCTACAAAATCAGTAGAAGGAAGGTACAGTCCATCATTATCTGATGCAGTGAAAATAGTGAGGTTTCCATCGCTATCTCTTACACTCACTTGCGCGTCCACTATGGCTTCTGGAGCATCAGATGAGAGGTAACCTTTAGTGTAAGCCAACTTTACAAAGCTTTCCCCTACTCGGTTAGAAATCAGACCGTCTACAGCAATTTTGCTTTCAGGATCATCGAGTTTTAAATCTACCACCTTAGTGCATGAAGAAAGTAAAACAACAAAGGCAGACATTAGAATTATATATAGGTTTTTCATGATATTAAAATTTAATGTTTAGGGTGATGGCCGGAATCATAGTTCCTACCAATGAGGTTTGTACGGCTTCGGTTTGTCTTGGGTTATCAGCATTTTGGCGCACCTGTATACTGAATGGGTTTTGACGAGCGTATAGGTTGTAGATGGAGAAGTTATAGCTGTATTCCCACTTGCGTCCTGGCTTTTTCTTACCATCCAGCGTTAATGAAACATCCAAACGGTGAGAGTCGGGAAGGCGATATCCATTTTTTTCGTCATACACAGGAACTACAACACCGTCAAATTCATACGAAGAGGTGGGTAAACTTATTGGCGCTCCGCTAGAATAGGTCCAGGCTGCGCCAAATTGTAGTCTTGGTTTTATTTGGTAAGATGATACAATGTTAATGGCATGGGGACGGTCCTGAGTTGGTGAGTAAGCTTTGCCCTTCAATCGTCCGCACGGTGTGAGAAAGTGTGTAGCTTACCCACCCGGTTAATTTTCCCTGAGTTTTCTTTAGCATCAATTCTAATCCATAGGCTTGTCCGTCACCAGAAAGGACTTCGTTTTCCAGATGCTCGTTGAGAATCAAATTTGCATTGTCTTTAAAGTCAATTTGATTCTGCATGTACTTGTAGTACACCTCTGCAGAAAGCTCATAGGTGTTGTCTTTAAAATTTTTGAAATATCCCAAAGCAATCTGATCCGCAATTTGAGGCTTAATGTTTTCCGAAGCGGGAAAGTAAATGTCAAGTGGCGTTCCGGTGGTAGAATTTGAAGCCAGCTGCAAATACTGCATCATCCGGTTGTACGACATTTTGATGGAGCTTGAAGTACCTAACATATGGCGCATACTCAGCCTTGGTTCAAAGCCACCTTGCGTTCCGTGAAATTCACCGGCATCGTAATCTGTGCTTGATAGCGGCTCGTTGGTTCCAGGCTGGTATTGGTTTACAATTCCTCCAATATTTTGAAACATAGAATAGCGTAGCCCTGCATCAATGGTAAACTCATCATTCACTTTTATGGTAGAGCTTAGGTAGGCCGATGATTCAAGGGCTCGCTGAGTTTTTAGGTTGAAAGATGTTTCTACATCACTGCCGGTAATGCTGATGTTGCCCGGGTGAATAGTATGATAGATAGAAGCCGCACCAAATTTGAATGAGTATCTCGAATTGGCCAGGTAAGTGAAATCAGCTTTTAGTGTTTCATCATTGATTCGGGCTTTCCATTCTAAATCTGAATTTCCAGTAGAGTTTACGGCCAACGTGTAGTTGAAATCGCTGTAAAGAGCGGATATATCAGAAAACAGCTTGTCAGAAAACGAGTGCTTCCAGTTTGCTGTAGCCGTACGGTTCCCCCAATTCCAGCTTAGCTGTTCTTTGTTCTTCAGAACATCATCGCCATAATAACCCGCAATTGTGACAACATCCCTATCCCCTATTCTAAAATTCAGTCTCCCGTTAAGGTCATAGAAATACATTACGCTGTTTTTTAGATCTTCTCTTTTACTCATGCGCGTGAATACATCAGCATAGGTTCTACGCCCAGCCACCAAAAAAGAGCTTTTACCTTTTTGAATTGGGCCTTCCAAACTCAGTCGGCTGGCAATAAGTCCTAAACCTGCATTTCCATGGAATTTTTCCTTGTCGCCATTTCTTAGCTTAATATCAAGAAGTGATGCAGATCTTCCACCGTATTGAGCCGGCACACCACCTTTGTATAACTCAGCTTCCTTTATTACATCTGCATTAAAAACCGAAAAGAAACCCATCAAGTGGCTTGGGCTGTAAACTGTTGCCCCATCCAGCAAAACCAGATTTTGATCTGCAGAACCACCGCGAACAAAATAGCCTGTGGTTCCTTCGCCACCTGACTGCACACCAGGCAAGGCCTGAATAGCTTTTAAAACATCCACCTCACCCATAAAGGCAGGTATTTCCTTTATGGTTTTGATGCTAAGCACTTCGCTACTCATTTTCATGTCCTCTACATTGGCAGCCTTTGCCTTGTCAGTTACGGTAACTTCAGTTAGCTGTGTAGATGAGGACGCAAGTTTTACATCAAGGTTATGGTTGCCAGAAATCTCCACTTCTACAGTTTTGGTTTCGTAACCAATAAAACTGATTTGAAGTTGGTATTTACCTTTTGGCAAATCCAAAGAGTAAAAACCGTTAAAATTGGTAGTTGTACCAATTCTTAATTGTGGAGCATATACACTGGCGCCAATCAGGGTTTCGGCCGTTGCAGCATCTTTAATGTAGCCGCTTAGTGCTACTTTTTCTTCGGCTTGGGCCAAAGATATCAGCAGACTAAAAATTAGGGTAAATACTTTTTTCATTGTATTGGTTTTTGGTATTGATAAGAGATTTTTGGTTTTTGTCTTTTTTGCTGGGGCAAAGCTATTAGCGGGCTCAGGCTAAGAAGTCCTGCTTTTCACTCAATAGGTTCGGGATTATAAATGGGGACAAGTCGTTTAGCCTCTTTACGCCTTACCGTAAGGTTGAATTTGAAGGATTCTGTTTTTGAAGTTTATAGTAACAATACCAGATGCCATCAAGTCGTAGCCAATCAGGCCGTCTACATTTATACCATGCGATCTCAACTTTTTGAAGTCGGTGGTGAGTGTGGTTACCTTTTTAAGGTTCAAACCAATTTTGATGTTTTCCAACTGGCGGATTTCAATTCCGGATTTGGAACCATCGGTGCTCAAAAGGCTTTGATTAGAAATCAGGCTAGTATTAATCTTATCACGAACCACCAGATTTTTGTCCAGTAGCAGCGTTTCAGAGCCTGTGTCAAAAGCAATTCTGTATTGTTGATTGTTGATTTCAGCCCGTAGCTCAATGAGAGCTCCGCTATATTTAAAAGGCATTGAGATCAGATCAGATCTGTGCTTTGGAGCATTAGCATAAAGTCGGTTGCCATCCTTATCGGTTTTAAAGATTTTAAGAATATGCTTGTGCAAATCGATTTCCAGCTCTACCCCTCTGAATAAATCCACACCCAAAAGGCCCAAGATTTTTACGTTTCTTCTTTTTTCAATGTGGCTGAGGTCAATCACCTCAGCAGCCTGCTGCTTAAAGGCCACTTCACCTAGTTTCAAATTGCGCACATACAGAACATGTGCATCATGAAGCTGACCGTTTACGCCTGTCACTTTTCGGGTTGGGTCGAGTTCGTAATCCTCAAAGTGAACTTCATTAAGCACCAAGCCTGGTGCACCTGTATCAAAAATGAAATAGCCACTTTCTCCACGCACTTCTCCTTTTATCAAAATGAGCTTGTTGAGTTTATAAAGCGGTATTTGTAGCGGACTGACGTTAGTTTCAACAGAGCTTTCTTTGGTCCAGTAAATTTCACTCTGTACTCCACAGCTTGTGAAAAGAAGACTGCCAAGGCATATTCCAATTGTCATTTGGAAATACTTTCTAAATGTTTTTGTTAGGTTAAATTGATTCTTCATGCTAATTTTTCTTTATGGAGCAAAAGTCTTTTGGGAGAAATCCTTCTGCTGGTTTCAAAAGCAGTACGATTGGTTCGAAAAGGATTATCACCATCGTGAGCTTTACCCCAGTTAAATCGTTGGAGCAAAAGAAGCTTGAAGCTGAAGCCTAAAGGTTCGGGATTCAGTTTAGGAGGTATGGAATTACATATCAATACCTATTAGCATATTCCTTTTGAAATGGGCAGGAAAGGCTAAAAACTGAAGAACCCCTCTACGTGGGTAGAAGGGTTCGTTTTTAAGTTCAATACAATTATGCTGATTGGTTTAAGATGCTGCTTAGCGTTTTCTTCCGCGTACCAGTAGCCAAACAGCAAATCCTAATTCGCCAACCGTCATGGGGATTCTTAGAATCATTTCTAAGTTGGTAGCCAGGCTCTCTAAGCTTTGGAATTGTTTGAGGATACAAACAAGGGAATAACTAAGCCCGGCAATGATTAGGAGTATCCCCCAAAATCGAAGTTTGGATTTAAGAGCCAGGTAGCCAAGCCCGATTAAGTGAAAACCAAATACAATAAGCCCTAAAGTCCAGATGTTTTCGAAACTTTGAAAATGCTCCATCACTATTTGAGCAGTGACTTGATTGGTTTCCGTAAGCATATTATATATATTCATCAACTGTGCTATGGCCATTCCCAGAATGATGGAGTAGATAATTCTTATCGATGCTGTGAGCGTAGAAATGGATTTGTTTACACTTTTAAAAAAGTGATATAAAGCCCAAGCCGCAATTACATCAAGAACTAAGATCAGACACCATCCAAGAATCTCTGCTTGGAAAAGTCCTTTTGACATTAAGAGATTCTGTAAAGTGGTGTTGGTATCACCCAACACTACAATTTGTGAATGTGCATGCCCGAATGAAAAACCAGCAGCTACAGCCATTAACAAAAGTGAAACACCAGCTCTAATGGCGAACCTGTTCAGATTTGTGTTGATTGCTTTCATGTTAGTAAACATTTAGGCTACACCACCAATTGAGGGGTTGATGATTTTTTAAATCTTACACCCTTAATAAGAAGGAATAGTGTAAGTGAAAACTCGCCAATAACACCGCCACTTATCACGAACATTTCCAATACGCTTTGGTAATCCTGGTAGTTGGTTAGAAATAGCTGAGCACCGCTATCAGCAAGGTATGCCACACCTGCAATTTGTAATAAGACTCCAATTATCTTCGGAAAGCTAGCGGAACAGAAAATCAGCAATCCAAGCAATAGGAGATGTGCTGCGAAAAACAGCAGCCCGATATTCCAAACCATGTTGAACTGTGCCAACAACCCTTCCACATGCCCGGCCAAATCTTGTGGATAATTTATAGTAAGGCTTGCGATATCAAATAAGCTAAATAGTGCTACTGCGAAGATGGCACCGTTAATCAGCCTAAGGATTGATGATGTGGTTGCCATACGTTCATTCTCCTGTTTCAGCAATCTATACAAAGGAAAAGCGAGTATGATATCTACAATAACCATTATAGAAAAGGCTACCAGACCCATTTGAAACTGTGAAAACTGATTAATAATGTTTAGAGAAGTTAATTGTGCATTTCCATCTACCACCATACTCTCGAGAGTGTAGAAATTGGCGAAAAAGCCAGAGATAAAAATGATGAGGTATCCGAGCCCGGTCCAGCGGGCTGTGGTTTTAAGTGATTTCATAATTGTGTTTTTTTGAATTTATACTTAAAGAAAGCTTAGGATCGAACTGTAATTACCACGTTCCCCTTCTTGTGTCCGGCATCCACGTAAGTATGAGCTTCAGCCACTTTTTCCAAAGGATATTGGCGATCGATGATAGTCTTTAGTTTGCCTTCGCGCATGATGTCAATCAGTTGGGTGATCATCTTCCTGATTTCACGGGCTTTAAGCATCCCGGTAGCGGCAAATTTGGCTTTCTTCGAAGAGAACTTTGACGTCCACATCATTTGAATCAGCAAGCCGAAACTGAGCACCGGAGAAAGGTATTGTCCATTTTCGGTTAAAGCTCGTTTAGCATCTTTGTAGCTTCTCTTTCCTACAGTATCATAAATCAAGTCATAGGTTTTGTTGCTTTGTGTAAAGTCCTGTTTGGTGTAGTCGATCACATGGTCGGCACCAAGGGATTTCACCAGACCAATATTGCGGGTGCTGCACACGGCTGTTACTTCAGCACCGTATTGCTTAGCCAACTGCACGGCCGCTGTACCCAGTGAGCCTGATGCGCCATTGATCAATACTTTTTGGCCGGCTTTGATGTTTCCAACATTCTTAAGGAAATTAAGTGAAGTGACCGGTCCGTCTCCCATTCCGGCTGCTTCTTCAAAGCTGAGGTTATCGGGTAGTTGGGCAATTGTTCCATCTTCAGGCACGGAGATGTATTCGGCATAAGCGCCAAAAGACTCTACGTTTTCGCCAAACACCTTGTCGCCTGCCTTGAATTTTGAAACTTCAGTACCTACGGCCTCCACAACTCCCGCAAAACTGGTTCCCCAGATTTTGTTTTTAGGCTTGAATAAACCTACCATCAGCCTTCCGATATAAGGTTTTCCGGTGCGCATCATGCTATCAGCGCGAGTTACGGTAGTAGCATGGATTTTTACCAGTACATCATTGGGTTTTACGGCAGGGCGGTTTACATCCTGTAGTTTAAAAATGGATGGTGCTCCGTAGGCGGTGGCTACAATAGCCTTCATAGTATTTGCTTGCATGTCAGTAGTTTTAAAAGTTTTGACTGTCTGGTTTTCAGACATTGACGAGGCAAAGGAAGGCAGGATAGTGGCGTGGAGAGTTCGGGATTGTGAGGGAGAGGTTCGGGATTATAAAAAGGAACTTGATTACTTCATTCGGGTACAAGTAAGTTGTTTCACAGAGTTTCGCAAAGAAGCACTGAAAACCGCAAAGGGAACCTCTGTGCAACTCTGTGTTTCTCCGTGGCTCTTTGTGAAATAACTAGGCTTTGGTGCTGGACTTCAAAAACTCCTTGGGCGTCATGCCCACCTCTTTTTTGAAGTAGGTATTAAAGACAGTCTTCGAATTAAAGCCACTTTCGTAAGCCAAACCTATCAGGGAAATGTGTGAGTTGTCTGGATCCAGGGCGAGGCCTTTAAAAGTCTCCACACGGTAGTGGTTAATGAACTCATTGAAGTTTTGCCCCAGCTTTTCGTTGAGGAGCCATGAGAGCTGGTTGGGGTGGATCTGAATTTGCTGAGCCAATGTGCGGAGGGTGAGCTGAGGATTGAGGTAAGGCTCTTCTTCATCCATATGCTTTAGAAGTGCGTTCTTATACTCCTCAGCAGGAGCTTCCTCCAGCAGGGGAGTCTTTTTGTTGCTTTGCTCTTCGCGAGGCAATTTGCCGTAAAGCTTCTCCCAATAAATCGGGTAGCGCGAATCCTTTTTTATGGGATTAGACAGAGGGTCGCTGTAGCCAAGCAGAAGGATAGAAGATGTCAGTTCCATCGCTTTTTCTAGCCAGACAAAAGCTTCATCGGGCTGCTGACGTTGGGCATACGCCTGAAAAAGGTAGGAATGCTGCTGAAAGGCAAGGGGTTCTTTGGCTTCCTCTACTAATTGTAAGAAATATTGCTCCCCCTTATCCGCATCACCACCCATGATGTGCGCCAGGCATGTGAGTCCTAACCGATCTCCCGGCACGATAAGTTCCTGTGGTGTTTGCTCCATTAGCGCTAATGTCTCCAGCGGTCGCCCCATACTCAGCAAGCAATAACATTTAGTGATAATCACCGGAATATTCTTGGGATTCTGTTCAAGACATTGGTTCAGGGTCTGTAAAGCCGTGTCAAAATTCTCGTTGCGGTAGTGGTGGTAAGCCTTGTAGAAAAGAGTTTCTTGGTTGAAAGGATCTATGTCCAGTGCTAATTGCAGATGTTCCTCAGCTTTCTTTATGTCACCGCCAAGGTTGTGCAGGAAAGACATAAACTGTTGCGCTTCGGGGTAATTGGGCATGAGTTCTACAGCCTTTTGTCCATGCTGAAAAGCTTCCTTGTAATCCGCTTTAGTGAAAAAGGAGATGTTGGCCAATTGGTAATGTGCCCCGGCATGTCTAGGGTTTAGCTGCAGGGCCTTTTCGGTGTAGTCGCTGGTTTTTTGCCAGGCCTCCACGTAGGGCATAAATCCAGTGGTGGCCATAAACCCATAGGCATCAGCCAGACCAACGTAAGACTCGGTGTGCTTTGGATCCAATGCAATGGTTTTCTCCCAAAGCTCGATGGCGATTTTTACATCTTCCGGATTCCATTTGTTAAAATGATACCGGGCTTTAAGTGAATGCTCGTAAGCATCCAGGCTCTCGGTCTGCTTGGGTACCAGATGGTCGCTGTACTCCAGGTGTCCAAATTGCTCTCTGAGTTTATCGGCAATCTCCAGGCTGATCTCGTCCTGAATTTCAAAAATGTTTTCCAACTTGCGATCCCAGGTTTCTGACCAAAAGTGAAAGTCATCCACTGCCTGTATCAACTGGGCCGTAATGCGGATCAAATTGCCGGCCAAACGTACACTGCCCTCTAAAATTACGGCCACACCTAACTGATCGGCCACCTCTTTTAGCGGAAGCTGTTTGTCTTTAAAGTAGAAAGAAGAGGTGCGCGAAGTGACTTTCAGGTTCTCAATTCGCGCAAGGGCATTTATAATTTCTTCGGTAATTCCATCGCTGAAATATTCATTTTCAGGATTGGAACTCATATTTACAAAAGGCAGTACGGCTATGGTTGTGGCAAGCATTGCGGCAGTTTTGAACCGCAAGATAGTCTGCTCATTTCTAAAACTAAAAACTGTAGATTAAAAATTAGGTGTTGCCGAGAACCCATATTTATGAGCAGCCACTTCTTCGAGTAACCTCAAAGAAGCTTTATTGACTTTTCAGAATTTTTACAATTCTTTTATTAATGATTTCTGACAAGTTCCAATTGTACAGTTTTGGGTCGGTAGTGCTGTAAAATTCAACAGTTACAGCATCAAGGTCGTCATGGTATTTTGCAAAACTTTGGTAGCCTGGAACCCAGCCGGCATGCTCATATTTATAAATGGAGGAGTAAATCTCCTGCTCTCCCGGTTCAAACAATGATCCGTCATTCAAGGCACGCAAAAAAATGCCCACGTCTTCGGCTGTGGCTAACATGCCATGATCATCTTCCTTTAAATCAAAGGGATGCCCAACATGGTAGCCACTCATCACATCGTCCATATTTACGTCCTTAAGCGAACCAAATGTGTGTACAAGATTTAGAGGGGTAAGAATTTCTTCCTGAATAAATTTGAAGTTGTCATACCCTAGTTCATTATCTATTATCTTATTGATCAACAAATAATTTGTATTGCAGTATTCATTCTTTTTGCCGGGTTCAAAGTTGGCTGGCTTGTCTAAAATCAGTGCAAGACATTCTTCATAGGTCTGTGTAGGGGCAGCCCAAAAATCTGGAGTATCGGTAAAATTAGGAATGCCACTTCTGTGCTGTATCATTAAGCGTAAAGTGATTTTATCCGCGTTTTCAATTCTTCCCTCTAGCTCGGGCAAATAATCAGCTATTGTTTTATCGAGAGAAAGTCGCCCATCATTCACCAATTTGGTTACAGCCACAGCATCATACAGCTTACTGATGCTGGCAATTTTGAACAGAGCATGAGGATTCGCGGGGATTTTATTATCATGATCATGCCAGCCACCGGCATAAAAAGCCGGAGGTTTACCACCTTCATCTATATAAACTACAATTCCATCAAACCCATGATCGATAGCCTCATCAACTTGTTCCTGAATGGTATCAGGCAAAGGAAGAATCCAAGCTTTAACCAAAATCCAGGGAACAAAGTATAGGGAAACCACGGTGGCCGCCAGCAAGCCTATTTTGATCATGCGCTTGGTTGATTTATTCATTTTTTGAAAGGCTTGATTTCAATTACTCTTTAAACAAGGCCTAATTTTAGTATGTCTTGCTGTTTGCAGTAATCCATACTGGGCTGTCGTTACAATTACTGACTTTGAAATTTATAAACCCCATTGATATCACCTGCCAGTTGTATAATGTAACTTCCTTCTTTCAGGTTTAGGTTGACGCGGTGTGCGTCATAAGCTTGAATATTTTTCTGAAGTATGCATTTACCGCTTAAGTCAAATATGCGAAGTTCTGACTTCCAGTTTTTCTGAGTCTTAGCATCGATGATGATATGATCCTTTACGGGGTTTGGGTAGAGCACGAATTCCTTTTCTTGTACAAAATAGGAAGGCGTTGAAAGACTAAGGGCCAGTTGAAAATCAGGAATACCGTATCCCATAGAATCGTTTGGGGTCATATACAGCTGAGCGGACTCTCGAATATAATTGGCGATTTCTTCACTATGTTTTGCTGGATAGGCTTCAATTAAACAAGCGGCTAAGCCAGCTACCAGCGGAGCCGCGTATGAAGTACCAAAATCAGCATTGAAATTTCCTGTACCATCAATCAACGTGGTTGGGTAGCCCTGTGCCATTACATCGGGTTTCACGCGATTGTCAAAACTTGGGCCAATGCTGGAGAGGGAGGCGTAAGCCTCTTGCCAGTCTACAGCTCCTACGGTGAGCACCGAGTCGCCATCTGCTGGAGCGGCAATATACGGTTGGGTGGTACCACCTTCATTTCCTGCGCCAGCAACCACTAGGATGCCTTTTGCAGCAGCCATATCCGCAGCTCTGGTAATTACCGTGGTATTACCGTCCATGTCGCTGTAGCTATAGTTATCCTGTACATCGTCAAATATTTGGTAAGAAAGCGAAGTGTTGATAACATAGGCTCCAGCACTGTCTGCAAATTCAGCTGCCATTACCCAATGATCCATTTCAAGTGGAGTTTCCTGGTATATATTTTCAGTAGTGAACAGCCAGTAGTTCGCGTCAGGAGCGGTTCCGATCATTGTATCAGCAAGATTAGCTGCCATTATCGATAGCACACTTGTACCATGGCTGCCCCAGCCTAAA
>CAXBJE010000058.1:0-11595 GCA_963975525.1 uncultured Owenweeksia sp.
TCATTCCATCAATTTTTTAAAAAAGGCATTAAATACCGACTTAGAACTAAAGCCACTTTCATAAGCTAGCGCTGAAAGCGTAAAGTGGATTTAATGTTGGTTAATGATGCTGTAACTTAAATTGTTCAGCGCTATTTCACCGCTGGTTAATCTCAGAAATAGACCTTATACATAAGATTAGGGAAAAGCCCGACCTGTGTGACATAGCCGATATTACCAGGTTCGCTGTCATCGTAATACTCCGATATTCTTCCTTTTGCGCCAGTGATATCGTAGATGTTGAGGTAGAATTCGTGCGTTGTTTTTGGTCTATTCCATTTGTAGCTCATAGAAAGATCTATCTGATAGAGGTCGTCAAGAGACGATTCATAGGCTTTATCATAGTCCCAGTATTGATCATTGGCCGGATCCACATTCAGTTGGCCTTGATCATCTCTTCTAAGCGGTGTTATTTTTCTTCCTCCGCCCACAAAAACTTTTAGATTAATCGTGAGCGCCTGATTGTCCTTTCTTCCAAGATTAAGAAATTCCTTACCAGCTAATATGTTGGCGATATACTCGCTGTTATATTGTGTATTTCGCCATTTGTTTTCCAAAGTTTTGTACTTCGATTGAAAGAGCGACATATTGACCAAAAAGTAATAGCTGTCGTTAAAAAATTTCTCGATAGTAAGCTCGACTCCATAATTCTTGCCTTTCCCTTCATTGACAAGATGTTCGTATTCATAGTCTATTCTTTCATTTATTGTGGCATAATAGCTAGGGTCTTTGGCTACAGGTAAATCATACAGCCACTGGTAGTAGATTCCCAATTTTGCTTTTAAATCGGACTTAAATCGTTTCTCTATCGCAAGCGTAGAATGGTCTGCTTTCAAGAGTCCCAGATTGCGGTTGGGTTCTGTGAGTATGCCTTGGTCATTTGGCACTTTGGCAAAATAGTTATGAGCACTTTCCATAGTGCTGTGCTTTCCGTATCCCAGAGTCAGATCAATGGTGGGGGTTAGTCTCCAATCCATGGCAAATCGCGGCTCTAATGTTCGGTTTTTATTATAGAAGTCATTCATCTGATGAATGCCTGTAATAAATGTGACGTTTCTGAATGCCTGAAATTTCCAGCTAATGAAATTCCGAAGTGTACTCATTTGCTCATCAAAATCAGCGAGCAATCTCGGGGCGGATAAAGTATCTTTCTGCAGCTGCTGAAAGTAGTCATAGCTGAAATATTCATATTTAAATCCTGTCTGTAGCTTATGTCGATTGTTGAATTTGTAATTAAAGGTCATTGCTCCCCGATAAGTTGATTTGCTCACGTCTCCGTCAAAATATTGGTAAGGTGAGTCCTCAGCTTGTGTAGGAGGAACATACCGGGCTTGCACATTATCATTGATGCCATCAGTGGAGTATATTACAGAAGTATTGAGATAGCTCTTTTTTGATAAGTAGATCGAGTGATTGATGCCGGTATTAAAAAGATAACTTCTTGTAGAATGGTCTTTTGACAGTGAGCTCAATTGACCGCTAAAGCCAGGCGACAACACAGCATCTATGCCCGATATATTCTCTAGGTCAAACCCACTAAAACCACCTAAACCAAAGATTGAGAAGGTACCTAGCTTATCGGAAGGCAGCATGATTTTGAATGCGCCATCTTGAAAATTTGTACCGCCACTGCGGTCCACCAAGCCAAGGTTGCTCATCAAGGTGATAGTAGAGTAACGGTAGTTGATTAGGTAAGAACCAGCATAACCCTTTTTGAGCGGGCCTTCAAGGGTAATATCTGTCCCCATAATTCCCACGCCAAGGACTCCTTCAAAGCGTTCATTGTTTCCAGATCTTAATTTGATATCGTACACACCAGACAGTACATCACCATATTCAGCAGGGAATGCGGAAGTGTAAAAATCGGAAGTAGCAAGCAAATTATTGTTGAGTGCACTGATGCCTCCTGTACCGATCCCACTTTGATTGGCGAAGTGATTTGGATTGGTGATTTGTACACCCTCCAATCTCCATTGCACGTATTTCGGTGAATTACCACGAACGATAATATCGTTGCTACCATCTTGAGTTGTAGCTATACCCGCATAGTTGGATAGGATTCGGGTAGGATCGTTAAAAGGTCCTGCATATCTGTTTGATTCCTCAGGAGAGATTGATCTGGCGTCAACCAATGCCATGTCATTGATAGGACTTCCTTTTTCCATTTGTGCTACCACGGTCACCTCGTCCATGTTGGTAGTATATTCATGCAGGGTAAGGTTTAGTACCACTTCCTTGGCCGAATTCACCACAATATTTGGAATTATTTTTTGCTCATAACCGATATATGAAAGTTGCAGATTTACGCGCCCGAGCGGCACTTTTTCAATTCGGAAATTTCCATCACTATTCGTGGTAGCACCAATAGGAGGTGAAGAGTCTTCAATCATTACTGTCACTCCTATTAGCGGTAATTTGCTCTCCTCATCTATTACCTGCCCACGAATGGTTTGCGTTAGAATTTTTAGTTTACTTCCCTTAGGTTCTTGTTTAAGTTTTGGTGTGATGATAGTGGTATCACTAATTTTCTTGTAGGTCAGGTTGGTATCTCTAAGAACATTAGCTAAGGCATTTTCATACGACAAGCATTGGCAAAGAAAGACGAAGACTACTATCCTGAAAAATTTCGACCTTATGTCATCCTTATTTAATAAATTATTCAATTGTACCAGCTTATTCAGAAGCTTGCAAATTGGAGAACAACAGAACTTTAAGCCGATATGACAATCCTCCTTTTGACCACGCGATTAATCACATTAATAAATGCAATAGTCAAAACCATTTGTAAGCTTTCCTTTTATTAGGACCATGCAAAAGTAGAACGTCTGTAAAATTACACATCCTCCAACAAGTCTGCCGGGACTCTGTAATTTAAGGCATTATATGACCTATGGTAGTTGTAATCTACCATGTATTCTTCCATCTTTAATCGCACTTCCTCCAAAGTTTTCAACACGTAGGCATTGAGCAGTTCCCTGCGGATATTGCCGTTACAGCGCTCAATAAACCCATTCTGCTTGGGTTTCCCAGCCTGGATAAAGAGTATCGATCACCATTGATTGAGTTTATGAGAGATAAAATCTGGCCTATTCTCTACCCGTATCATTCCAGGAAGCCCCCTGCATAGCTTGAACTGTTCCAACAGTTGTATCACCCTTTGGGTGGGCAGTGACAGGTCGGCTTGCGTTAAAGCTTTTTTCCACTGCATCTTTAAAGGCATGGTGCAAAAGGTTCAGTTCGGCAGACATCCTTTCAAGGCGTTTATGTTTGCCTTCCCGCTCTCTGTACTTGTTGAGTTCGCTCACTTTCATGCTCCATGATGGCTTTGAAAATCTGGCTTTCGCTAAATCCTCATCTCTTCCTATTCCACCAATAAAAACTTATGCATTTTACCAACGCATATCCCTATTGGGCTGCTTGTTGCATTCTAGTTTTAAATACCGACTGGCGGGGAAGCTTACAGTTTCAGCGTACATGTACTCAAAGTCAATATTGAATTCTTCGAGTTTTTTGGTCGTACAGACTTTGTACTTCTTGTTTGCCTTCGGCCGATTTAAATTGTGATTTCACGGTAGTTTGATGAAGTGACAGATACGTCATTGTGAAACGGTGATGATGACATTCCCTCGCTTATGACCTCTCTCCACATAGTTGTGAGCCTCTGCCATATTTTCCAGTGGAAATACCTTATCAATAACAGGTTTGACTTTCCCTTTCTCTACCAGTTCCCTTAGTTTTAGAAAAGCTGTTTTCGGAGTTTTAGGAACACCATTATCAATGGATACATACTTGCCTCCCTCAGCAAGCGCCAGTTTGCTCTTTTCCTTTAGGGGTGATTTTTTACTGTTTCCCACTGCGTCTATCACGTATTTATAAGTGCCAAAATCACCTAAACAGAAAATGACTATAGGTAAAAAATAACGGTAATTTTGCCGCCTATGACGAATATCAGGCCCTTCATAAAAAATCAGGTTGCAGAGCTCCTTATACACGATCTTGCCTTTGAGGGCAAGGGAATTTCAAAAGTAGAGACCGCTGGTGGAAAGTTTATTGTTTTTGTTCCCAACACAATTCCTGGTCAACGAGTTTCGGTAAGAATGATTAAGGTAAAAAACGCTTATGCCGAGGCCAAGCTGTTAAAGATATTGGAACAAAGCCCCGAGGAAATTGAAATGCCTTATGACCCTATCCCCGGTGCTCCATATATTACACTACCCATAGATCGTCAGCATTTTTATAAAAGGAAAACATCAATTGAGCTTTTCAGGCGCATTGGCAAAATTGAAAACTCAGAGGAGTTGTTGGACGAGTTTATCCCCAGCCCTGATAATTTCCATTACCGTAATAAAATGGAATATTCCTTTTCAGCTGTAGAGTATCATCCTGATAAGGATAAAGAGACTGATGGGTTTGCCTTGGGCTTTAAAAAGCGTGGCCAATGGCTTTCGGTAATTCAAATGCAAAAGGACTCGGGCCTTTTTGATGCCCAACTTGAAAATGCATTGCCCACCATTTCCGAATATTTTCAATCCAGAGGGTTTACAGCCTGGCATGGCTTAAAGCATGAAGGGTTTTGCCGGTTCCTTACGGTGAAAAAATCCTTTAAAGAGGATGGCCTTCTTATCAATTTTGTGAGTAACAGTAGCCAACTCGATCAGTTTGATGCTGTAGAATTCACGAATCTTATGAAGGATCTTTTTGGCAAAAGATTATCTGGCCTGCTACACTCCATTAACGATGATATTGGTGACAGACCTAATACTTCGGATGGTAAGCGCACCTTACTTTATGGAAAGGAAGATCTTATTGAGGAAGTCTGTGGCCTTAATTTCAGGATAAGTTTGGAGAGCTTTTTTCAAACCAATCCGGCCAGTGCCGAGCGCTTGTACAAAAAAGCCATGGACTATGTTTTTGAAGTAGCGCCAGGCTCCAAACCGGTTGTTATGGATTTATTTTCCGGTACAGGTACCATTACTCAATTGTTGGCTCAAAGAAACATTGATAAAGAAATAGTTGGTGTAGAATTGGTACCGGAAGCGGTGGAAGATGCTAAACAAAATGCCCGGCTAAACGGCTTTAACAATCTTAAGTTTTTTGCTGCGGATGTAGGCAAGTTTCTTTTAGAACACCCCGATTATACCAACCGGATTGACACTATTGTAATGGATCCTCCGCGGGCAGGCATTGCTCCCAAAACATTACGTAAAGTGATGAGGCTAAATGCCAAGCGAATTGTTTACATCTCATGCAACCCGGCAACTCAGGCGCGTGATATGTTGGCTTTAAAGGAGTTTGGATATGACCTTAAAAAGTATTCATTGGTTGATCAGTTTCCGCACACAGCGCACATTGAAAGTGTGGCGCTGTTTGAAAAAGGAAAGATTACCGCCAATTAATATCGGATGAGTTTATCTTAGTAGTTCGATGGGGTAACGACCGGATTCGAGCACTTTATTCAATATTCCCTGAGTGGTGATGCTATTATGTAACTCCCGCATATAATCACGTAAATCTTCGTGGCTTCGGATATCAGAACTATGGGGAATAAAGCCAATCCCTGCAAGCTGACCATCATCAATCAGGGCAAAACCGTCTTCATCCTGCGATCTACCCTTGGTTTTGATAACGAAGCTTTGTGCATATTCCATATTATCCTTTATCAAGGTATCCACTCTTTCATTATGCTGATCAAGGCTTACCTCATGCTCAATTTCACTAAACGGAAAGCCACAATAAGCAGCATCCAGCTCGTACTTATTCACCATTTGCATTACCCAGGTTTGAGCCTCATGTAATGTAAAAAACTCCTTCATAAAACCCATTTGGCGTGTAACCTGATTCACAGCAAGCATGTTTATCCCCTTCTGATTTTGGTAGGCGTACACCCCGAACTTCTTCTTTGGCTTTTTTTGAGCACTGTTATATTTGGGCCAATATTGCCTTATTTCATTGTCTTCAAGTAAACTAGCCAATAGCTCACTTCCGGTTTCCTCATATTCAATGTGATAGATCTCCCTCTTAAAGGCTTGGCTTCTCTTGGTTTCCTTATCGGAGATAAAGTGTGAGGCCACTCGTTTTTTAAGATTGGTAGCTTTGCCAATGTATATCGCCTTACCTGACTGATCTTTAAAATAATATACGCCAGGTGCCTCAGGTAGCTTTTTGTACTCAACACTTGGCAGGTTAGCCGGAAGGTTAAACTCGCCAGAATTTTTTTTGATCAAATACTGCCATTGCCCGTCCTTGTCTTTTTCTAAAAGATTTCCCAAAACTTTTGCGGTGGCAAAGGCATCACCCCAAGCTCGGTGAGCCGCTTCATTGGTGATTTCAAAATGAGCACAAAGGTTTTTTAATGAATATGACCGGAGTCCTTTCTCCACCTTTCGGGCATAACGTACACTACAGAGGCGCTTTGGGTTGTAATCCACTCCACAGCTGGAGAATGCCGAGCGAACAAACGAAAAGTCAAAATTTACATTGTGAGCCACAAAAATGTGATCTCCCAAAAAGTCTCTAATTTCTTCAGCCTTTTCCTTAAATATCGGAGCTTCCTTTACCATTTCTGGCGTTATCCCCGTAAGGGTTTGTATGCCTAACGGAATGGATTGCTGTGGATTGAGCAAAGTTGAATAGCTATCCACCACTTTCATTCCATCATAAACAACAATGGCAATTTCAGTCATTCCATGCCCAGAAGCATGACCACCGGTGGTTTCAACATCAACTACTGCAAACATTCCAATTAATATATTACACAAAAATAAAGGCCTGAGATTTAAATCTCAGGCCTCTAAAAATTAAATGATTGAACCAGGTCAATCTATCTCGAAAGCTTAATAATTTCAGCTTTGATACTTTTCTTTTCTAAAATTTCGGTGGTAAACTTCATTGATCCATAAGGAACAAATACTCTAAGATCTCCACCTTTCATGCTGGCAAGTGTTGACATCAACTTCCATTTTCCGATAACTTCGGTCTCATCTTCAGTTCTATCCGCAATTTCGAAGTAGTACTTACCTCCGTTTTTAACAGCAGTAATATCCGGTACAAACGATTTGTCTTCGCCCATCATTTTAAGATGAGCAGGTTCGTCATAATTTTCGTGGCGGGCGCGAATATCCTCAAAACCCAGGTTCTGCACATAGTCTACAGCTCTATTCATTACTTCCTGATGCTTTCCGGACTCAGCGTTTACTTTTAACATTTACTGCTTTTTATTATTAGTACTGTTGGCATGATAATTAAAAAATTCTCTCGAATCAACCCTCACGCAAAACTTAATTCGAGCAATCTGCAAAATCTATCCAAATGCAGAGCCTACAAAGATATTGCTAATCCGCCATTTGGAAAGTGAGAATACAAGGATTTTTATGGATTTTATAAGATAGTGGTTCAACCACAATCCATCCCAACAATAAAATTGCCCTTATCAATTTTGAAAATCCGTGATAATTTAAAGTCGATATCAATGGGGTTTTAAATTTATACAACCCAAATTTGCCAGCTCAATAAAAGTGAATACAATGTCTGCCCCACAAGAAAAACCAACTCTGTTTTACGTTTATGATGCTTTATGTGGCTGGTGCTATGGCTTTAGCCCGGTTATACAGGAATTCAAAAAAAGACATGAAGATGAATTCAATTTCAGGGTACTATCCGGAGGCATGGTTACCGGTGAGCGCGTTGGTCCAATTTCTACTGTGGCATCCTATATTAAAGAAGCCTATCTTGATGTTGAGGAGCGTACCGGAACCAAGTTTGGGGAAGAATTTATTTATAAATTGATGAATGAGAGTCAGGACATATTTACCTCTGTACCATCCGCCATGGCCCTGTCCCTTTTTAGAACCCAACAGCCAGAAAATGAAATAGAATTTGCCAGTAGAATGCAATCAGCTATATACTACCAGGGTCTTCCTCCGGGTGATTGGAGCACCTATGGCCAATGTGCTGCAGACTTTGGTATAAATGCCGAAGAGTTTACCAAAAAGCTTCAAAATGAAAAGTTATTTGAGCTTGCCCTAAAGGAATTTCAGGTAGTATCAAATTGGGGAATAAAGGGATTCCCATCTGTTCTACTTCAAAAAAATAATCAGGCCTACTTAATAGCCAGAGGCTACTCTGATTTAAAAGAATTGGAGGACACTGCTGAAAAGGTGTTGGAGGAGATCAACTCAAAATCCTGACTTTAAAACCCATAAGTGTGTTAGGCAAAATTTGGCGATCCTAACTTCATTGTTAACAGCCCTTTGTATATAGGTCCACCCTCTGGTTTTATGAGTTTTACTGAAAATCAGGCAAAAACAGTATTATATTTCAAACTTACCATTGTTAGTAATTTTATAATCATTTTTTCCAACTCATTGTTTTTCCGAACAATAAAATGCTGAATTTTAGGTTTTTGAGATTTCTTGACGTTTGATTAAATTTAGAGGGAAAATTAATTTGATCTTTCTGGGTGACTAAAATGTTATAACGTAAATAAAGAAAAATCAAAAAGTGTTCAACCTAAACCTAAAACTGGATATCATGATTAAAAATTGGAATGAAGAGGTTTCGCGCTCCATAGTTCAGCTCGAACTCTTAAAAAAAGCCATTCTAAAGAGCAATAGCCAAATTGAATTTGAAACACAACTGGAAACGGCAATTGCCAACTCTTATAAAATTCTTCTAAAACTGGTTTCTCGTAGAAATGAATTATTTTCTGTGGTACAGAGAAATATTGAGCACTTAAGAGAACTTAAATCCAATCCATTTCTACCTGAAGCTAAAGGTCAATTTGACGAGCTAAAATACCAGGCCGGTATGGCCCTTGGAGTTCTGCAATTTAGTTTCTGGGAGAAGTCCAATCAGGAACTTTACCAACTACTGGATAGTGTTGAATACAAGGCCTGAGTTAATTTTTACTTTTTGAGGCTAAAACCAAAAATCTAAAGTCTAATGGATTTAGCCTGGATTTTAGAGTGCTAATAAAGGAGCTACCGTATTCCAGATAAAGTTCAGAAAGATTGGAGTACCTCTCCTGCAGGCTTCCATTAGGAAATAGGGTCTCGTGAAGTTTATCAAACCTTGACATACTTACTTCCTGCCTTTTCTTTTCTGCTTTAACAAGTTTCTTTTTAAGATTTTCGAGGCCGTTTAATTGTTTTTGGCGTTGGGCATTTACCGCACCAAGCATACTCCTGTCCGTTAGGTTCGCCACTTCCTCAAGATCATCAAACATTTGTTGAAGCTTTTGCTCATAGGGCTCCAATTCCATATCCAAGGCTGCCCTTTCCCTTACAAAATCACCTTTTGCGTCTTCAATAGGACGAAACAATTGATCCACAGAAATTTCTAGTTTTTCAATCTGTTTATCACTTTTTTCATCTACCCACAATACAGAGTTCCGCAAACTCAATATTGGAAAGGGTACGTCAAAAGCTTTAAACATCCCTTTTAGTTGAAACCAATAGGCCAACTCTCCCCCACCCCCAATATAGGCGAGGTTTGGTAAAATCACCTCCTGATAAAGTGGCCTTAAAATTACGTTTGGGCTAAAGCGTTCCGGGTGATTTATTAACTCCTGCTCGATTTCTTCTTTTGTAAAAGAAATACTGGTTTCCAGCACCTCCCATCGATTTCCGTTATTTACAATCCTCTCGCGCACCCCGTCAAGTATGTAAAACAGATTTATTTCGCGAGGATGCACTTGTTCAAAGTATTCCTGCTGCAAGGTTGATGATGTTTGAGAAACTTCCTTATGAGATATGCCCTCAAACAACTCTCTCGTAAAATGCGGAATCATAGATCTCTTCAACTTGGCATCATCACCATCAATTACCACCAAGCCATCATCACCAAATAAACTGTGAGTTAATTGCCTAGTGGCAGCAGCCAAATTATTGTTGTCCAGATAACTTGATTTCAAAAGTTCTGCAAACTGATTAGCAAATGTACCAGGGCCCATTTTTTGAGCTAATTCCTCAATTACCTCTTTTAACCCATCCGTGGAAAAGCGCCCTACAGGCCCACCGTCTTGCTTGCTCCAAACCAGCTTTTCGCCCTTAAAATTTATGTAATTTATTTCCGCAAAATCATGATCTTCAGAGGCCATCCAATACACTGGTACAAAATTTAAATCAGGGTATTGATCCTTTAACTGTTTACACAGATTAATGGTGCTAATAATCTTGTAAATGAAATATAGGGGGCCGGTAAAGATGTTTAGCTGATGCCCTGTAACTACTGTAAAAGTGTTGCTATCCCTTAACTGCAGTATGTTTTTAGTGGTTTTCTCTTTTCCAGAAGTTATGCTTTGATATTGCTCGGTTAGCACCTCTGCCAAAAGTTCCCTTTGCTCCTTCTGAAAGGGTTTACGATCCTCAATCTGAGCCTTGAAATTTTCGATGGATGGAAACCGATTGTAGTATTTTTGAAGCTCTGGCTTTTGATCCAAATAATCGCAAATTAATTTGGAAAAATAACCCGTGTTGCGATAATCAATACAATGTGTTTCGTCCATAGCCGCAAAAATAGGAAAGATGGTTTGACGCTAATAGACGCATATTCGATTAGACAATTTTAATACTCTATCACAGCTTACAACACAAACCAAAAATTGAACAATGGACACTATTTCCAAAGATTATTGGTATCAGCGCTATGCCGAAAATAACACCCCCTGGGATATTGGACATCCATCTATACCGTTAATGGGATATCTCCAAAATCTTGTAAACAAGGATGCCAAAATTTTAATACCCGGTGCGGGTAATGCCTACGAAGCAGAGTGGCTATGGAGGAATGGCTTTAAGAACACTTATGTAGTAGATTTGGCAGAAGCACCATTAATAAATCTGCAAAACCGGGTTCCTGACTTCCCTTCTTCACAGCTTGTTTTAGGAGACTTTTTTGACCTTGATCAGACTTTTGATTTAATTATAGAACAAACTTTTTTTTGTGCACTTAATCCCAGTATGCGAGCTGCCTACGCAGCAAAAATGGCGAGTTTGCTTAAGCAAGACGGGCATTTAGTAGGCTTACTATTTGACTTTGAACTTACAGAAACCGGTCCTCCTTTTGGTGGAAATATAAAGGAATACAAAAACCTATTTGCTCAGTATTTCAAAATACATAAAATGGAACGCTGCTATAACAGCATTAAGCCAAGGCAGGGAAACGAATTGTTTGTACATCTTATAAACCCAATTAAGTAGGTCCTTAAGAAATCCATAATTAAGATATTTGCCAAAATTCCTTTTACATGAATTCAACAGCCGCTACTCTTGTACTGGACGATCAACAGATAAAAGACCGGATAAAACGCATGGCCTGGCAGGTTTACGAAACCCACCAGGATGAATCCGAAATTATACTTGCCGGTATTGCAGAAAACGGATATCGTTTAGCAGAGTTGTTGGCAGCTGAAGTAAAACAGATTTCACCCATACAGGTGTTGTTGTTCAGAATATTTGTTGACAAGCGAAACCCTCTTTCCGGTAAAGCAAGGCTTGAGCCCTATACCAAGGATTTAGACGGAAAACCAATATTGGTGGTTGATGACGTTTTGAACAC